>PFUQ01000017.1:3594-9964 GCA_002790175.1 Flavobacteriales bacterium CG_4_9_14_3_um_filter_32_8 | reverse complement strand
TATTTATACATAACAGCTAAAGAATCAACAATATAAGATGGACACCAAGAAAGATTAGAGTATTGAGGAACGATAGAGAATACATTAGTAGATTTCATATCTAGTACATTACCAGCATGATGAACATAAACATCTTTATAATTAATATTCATATTTGAATCCATAATTTGGTATTTAGCAGAATCTGGAAATAAATACATTTCATTAATCACACTACTGAAAGAAGTATTCAAACTATCTCTAAGAATACCATAATTAAACCATTCAATTATTGCAAAATCATCAGGTTCTTGTGCTATATATTGAATTAATTCTTGATAATTAATGTTAGAATTACTGTTCCAAAAATTTTGTGACATTAAATTCTTGTTAATCCAAAAAACAGAAACAATTGTTATTATGAGGTTTTTTATCATGGATTCGGATTAAATTGATTTTCTTGAACGAAAAAATAAAAGTTAAGTTGCTTACTTCAGTAAATATGCCACCACTTTTTCTAATTGCATTCCTCTCGACCCTTTTATTAAGATTTGAAAATCAACTAATTTTGCAATTTTCAACCAAGTTATTGCTTCATTATAATTTTGTAGGTACGTAAAACTATATTTTTTTGGAACAGCATTAAATTCTTTTCCGACAAACAATGCGTTAATTTTTAAAGTTTGAACTTTATCAATAATTTTTTGATGTTCAAGTTGACTAATAGTTCCTAACTCCAACATATCGCCTAAAAGCATGAGTTTATTTTTGGAGTTGTTTTCAGCAAAAGTATCTATTGCCGCATTCATGCTAGTTGGATTAGCGTTGTAGGCATCTAAAAAGATAGTATTACTATCAATTTTAATAAGTTGAGAACGATTGTTGGTAGGTTGATAACTTTCTATTGCTTCTTTAATTTTGTTGGAAGGAATCTTAAAATAATTACCAATACAAATCGCTGCCATCATGTTATTAAAATTATAACGTCCATATAAATTGGAAATTATTATTTCTTTATTCCATTCAAATTGGACAGTCGGAGTGGATGAAATTAATTTAGCATTACAATTACTTTTTGAAGTACCATAAGTATATTTATCAATATTAGCAGAAAGCTTGATTAGTTTTTCATCGTCATTATTTACAAAAACAGTTCCTTTAGTAGCTTTAATAAATTGATAAAGTTCATTTTTTGTTCTTTCTACTCCTTCAGTACTTCCAAATCCTTCTATATGAGCAGTTCCTATGTTAGTGATAATCCCAAAGTTGGGTTCAGCAATTCGACATAAAAAATCTATCTCTCCTACATGAGAAGCACCCATTTCTATAATAGCAATTTCACAATCGTTAGGTATTGAAAGTAGTGTTAATGGAACTCCGATATGATTATTAAGGTTTCCAGTAGTTGCTGAAGTTTTATAACTTTTGCTTAATACTGCATTTATCAATTCTTTAGTTGTTGTTTTTCCATTTGTTCCTGTAATTCCAATTATTGGAATGTTAAATTGCTTTCTATGATAGTTGGCTAATTGTTGTAATGTATCTAAAACATCAACAACTAAAATGTAGTTTTTAGAAATTTGATATTCCTTTTCATCAATAACAGCATACTTTGCACCTTTTTCAATTGCATCTTTTGCAAATTTATTTCCGTTAAATTTTTCTCCCTTTAATGAAAAGAAAATACAATCTTTTTTAATTTCACGAGTATCTGTAACAATAAAGGGGAAAGATTGATAGATTTTATATAGTTTTTCAATTTTCATGTGGTAAACATAAAAAAACCTTCAACTTATAAGTTGAAGGTTTTAAAAAAGTTTTTATTTATTTTTTGTTAATATCCCATTCCGATAGGACTTCCTACTCTTGTCATGGCACATCTAAATCCTATATAAGGAGTTGATTGATCTTCTGTTAAATACCTTCTAGTACCAGGAACAGCCCAATATGCTCTATCTTTCCATGAAGCTCCTTTATATACTCTAGCTTTATCATTAATCAACGAAGATTTACCAAATTCATACATCGATTTCAAAGGATCTTCTTCACCTAATTTAGGGTTTTCAGTCATGTCGCCATAGTAAATGTTAGATTCCCAATGACCATCCATGTAATTAATGTTATCTGCTTGTTTGTAATTTCTACGATCTTGTAAATTATCTTTTAAAGGATCTACATCTCTTCGAATAATATGTCCTAAACTGTCTTTTTCCATTATTGCACCATCTTCATCAAGAGCTTTGGTTTTATAAACATTTCCTCTAAATGGTCTAAAATCATCAGCATCCTCTCCAGTTAAAGGTCTGTAAACATCCATTACCCATTCACTTACATTTCCAGCCATGTTGTATAAACCATAATCATTTGGCCAATAAGAATAAACAGGTGCAGTAATATCAGCATTATCATTTAGTTTTCCAGCTACACCCATATTATCACCTCTACCTCTTTTAAAGTTGGCTAAAATTTGACCGATGTATTTATCATTAGAATTTCTAATGGCATGACCATTCCATGGGTAAAGTTTTCTATCTGGAATTAATTCATCTATAGTATTACCAATTAATCCATAAGCAGCATATTCCCATTCTGCTTCTGTAGGTAGCCTATATTCTGGTAATAATATACCGTCTTCCATGGTAACATTTCTATATTCTTTATTTGGGTTTAAATCAGGAATACCGTCCACTCTTTTTCCGCTTTCGTATTGACCTACAATGTAAGCATCAGTATTAAAATTATCCTCATTTATTTGATTAGGATAGTGTTCAAACAAACCTTCTCTAATTAAAATGATTTCATTCACTCTATCTGTTCTCCATGCACAATAATCGTTTGCTTGAAGCCAGTTTACTCCAACAACTGGGTAATCCCTATAAGCTGGATGTCTTAAATAGAATTCAACATATGGTTCATTGTAGGCTAATTTGCTTCTCCATACTAATGTGTCTGGTAGAGCTTTTTTATACACTTCTGGATAATCAGCACTATAAACCCTATCTAACCAATAAAGGTATTCTAAATACATAAAATTAGTAACTTCAGTTTCATCCATATAAAATGAAGAAACAGTTACTGTTCTTGGTATATTATTCCAATCATAATGTACTTCTTGCTCAACTCTACCCATAGTAAATCTACCTCCTTCAATTAAAACTAAACCTGGTCCAGTTTCTTGTTCTAAATAAGGTATTTTCTGGAATCCTCCATTTTTTGGATCGTTAAAATTCCATCCTGTAGCACTTGATTGTTCTTTTTTACATGCCGTAAATAGCATTGGAATTGCTACGAGCATTAAAATCAAATATTTTATTCCTTTTCCTTGTACTTTCATAAGTATTGAGTTTGATAATGCAAATATAATAAACTAAAAAGATGGGCAACTTATTGTTCTAAACCTTCTTTTTCTAGGTTTACAATCAAATTGTAATCCAGTTGAAAATTCGTGAGAACCAGCTGTTTTATTCGAGAGTTTAGAGATGGTAATATCATAGCTATAGCCAAATTTTAATATCCCTGCCTGAAATCCCAATAATGCTATAAATGAATCTGAATTACTACCTACTCTATACCATAAACCACCAATAATTGGTCCTTTGGAGAAATACATTCCAAAATTGACTTGTAAAAAGTCTTGTTGTAATTGTACTAATATATTAGGTGATAAGGAAGCAACTTCTCCTTTACTATCTATTGGTAATACAGCACCAGCATGAAAAGTAAATTTTCGAGGTAATGGACTTGCTCCTTCAATAACAGATTCATCTGGTTCTGCTAAATGATTCACAGCAAAACCAAAGAAATATTTTTCGCTAAATCCAAGAATACCTGCCGAGAAATCAACATAATTTGCAGGTTCATCTCGTTGTATCTCATTCGTGTTATAGATGAAACCTCTTCTAGCGTCAATCATATCTCCAAATGTTAATTTACTCCAATCGACAGATTTTTGAGCCCATGTTCCTTGTATCCCAGCTTTAATAGAAAATCTACGAGTAACAGGGATTTGATAAGAATAAATACCACTTACATTGGTTGTTTTAAGAGTTCCTTCTCCTGCTCTGTCGTTCCATACTAAAAGTCCAATTCCACCAGATAATGCATCAACGTGTTGATCGTAAGAAACGCTAGAAGTAATAAATGACCCACTAATTCCAGGCCATTGATTTCTGTAGTTTAACGAAACTCTTGGACAATGAGCAGTTCCAGCAAAAGCAGGATTTAAATATAGCGGATTCGCATAAAACTGCGTAAATTCCGGATCCTGAGCAAACAAATTGTTTGAAAGAGCCACCGAAAGAATAGCCAAAATACTAGTCCTAAGTAAAAATTTCTTTAACATATATTACCTTTAATCTTAAAATGCTTTTACGCAAAAAACAATTACCAAGTTTCAAATGTATATAATTTGATATACTTATGAAAACAATAATTGATTTTTTGTTTCGTTTCTCTATCAAATTTAATTTGCGAATATACATTAAATAATCTTAATTTCGTTTAAACTGTTTTATGAATTTATATAAATTAATATCTATTGTTGCCTTGATAGCTCCGTTATCATTGATTTCTAATACTATTATCATTGAAGAAGATATTCAATGGAATGATAATATAGTAACTAAAGTAGATGAAACAAATACCAGAAAATTTTTATCATTTAATAATGCTAAATATGATGATAAAAAAGATTTTTTGGGATTTTACGCTAAACAAATTGTTTTAAATCAGGAAAAAATAGTTGAAATAAACATTATTGAAGTTCAATATGAAGATATTGAAGATGAAAAAATCAAAGGTATTTCTGGGTTTGATTTTATAAGTAATCAAATCAATTTAACTTTTATAAATGCAACGAGTAGAAAAATTAATTATGGTGAACTGAATTTTACACCTATTATTTATAATTCAAAAATTGGAAAATATCAAAGAGTAATAAGTTTTAAATTTGAAGTAGTGACTAATAAAGAAGTATCAATTTCTAATAGCAAAGCATTTACAACTAACTCAGTATTAGAAACTGGTGATTGGTATAAAATTGCTGTGTTAAAAGATGGAATTTTTAAACTTTCTTATAGCTTCTTAAAAGAGTTGGGTTTAGATATTGATAACTTAAATCCTGCTAATTTAAAATTGTATGGTAATGGTGGTAAAATGTTGCCCACTTTAAATTCAGTTGTTCGAGCAGATGATATTCAACAAAATGCAATTTTTATTCAAGGTGAATCCGATGGCTCTTTTGATTCGGGAGATTATGTTTTATTTTATGGACAATCTCCACATTCATGGACTTATAACACATCTACATCATTATATGAACATCAGATGAATAAATATTCTGACACCACTTATTATTATCTAACATTTAGTAATACTGGTGAATCTCCCAAAAGAATAGTTTCTCAATCTTCACAATCATCCCCAACACAAGTAGTTTCCTCTTTTAACGATTATGCTTATTATGAAAAAGACTTACTAAATTTAATTAAATCTGGAAATCAATGGTTTGGAGAAGTGTTTGATATTAAAACGAGTTATAATTTTGTTTTTAATTTTCCTAATATCATTGTTTCAACACCCGTTTCAATCAACTTTTCAGCTGCTGCTCGCTCTAGCATACCAAGTACGTTTTTAGTTACAGCAGGAAGTGGTTCTTTAACTATTCCGATAACTCAAGTTAACACATCTTCTTATCATGATAGGTTCGCTAATTTAGGAAATGGTTTTTTATCAACAACAGCTTCAAGTGATGTTATTAACATAAATATAAGCTATAATAAACCTACCTCTGAATCGATAGGTTGGTTAGATGAGCTTGAATTAAATGCCCGTAGAAATTTAATCATGTCGGGAGAACAATTGTTTTTTAGAGATATTCCATCTGTAGGAATTGGAAATGTTTCTACTTTTAATATAGGTAATGCTATTAATGTTAATAAAGTATGGGAAATTACAGATCCCTATAATATAAAAGAACAACAATTTAATTTAGCTGGAAGTAATTTAAGTTATTCGTTATCAACGGATTCTTTAAGAGAATTTGTAGCATTTACATCAAATTATGAAACTCAAGTTTTTGGACTTGGGAAAATAGAAAATCAAAATTTACATGCAATTGTTCAGGCAGACATGGTGATTGTTAGTCATCCCAACTTTTTAAGTCAAGCAGCACAATTGGCAGATTTCCATACAACCGAAGGTTTAAGTGTAATAGTTGTTACTCCACAACAAATCTACAACGAGTATTCTTCAGGTTCGCCAGATATTGTTGCTGTTAGAGATTTTTTAAGAATGTTATACGAAAGAAATGCAATTACACCAACAGCTTTACCTAAATATCTTTTGTTATTTGGTGATGGTTCTTATGATAATAAAAATAGAATAGTTGGAA
>PFUQ01000017.1:0-3588 GCA_002790175.1 Flavobacteriales bacterium CG_4_9_14_3_um_filter_32_8 | reverse complement strand
ATTTCATTTTATCCTACCAAACCCCAAATTCTATCGACATCATTGGCTCATTAGTTTCTGATGATTATTATGGATTATTGGATGTGAATGAAGGAACTTGGGCTGGAACAGAATATACTGATATTGGAATAGGAAGATTGCCAGTTAAATCGCAAGAGGAAGCCGATAACGTTATTCATAAGATTTTTAACTATAATCTTCCAAGTTCTATGAACGAATGGAGAAATAGAACAGTTTTTGTTGGTGACGATGAAGATGGTAATACCCACATGATTCAATCTAATTCTTTAGCTGCAATGGTAGAATTGGGATATAAATCATATAATATAAATAAAATATTTTTAGATGCATTTAAGCAAGAAACTACCGCTGGAGGGAATAGATATCCTGAAGTTAATTTAGCAATAAACGATGCAGTAGATAAAGGTTCTTTACTAATTAATTATACTGGACACGGAGGAGAAACAGGTTGGGCACACGAACGAATACTTGCTGTATCTGACATTAATAATTGGAGTAATACCGAAGGATATCCATTATTTGTTACCGCAACTTGTGAGTTTTCTCGTTGGGATGACCCCAAAAGAACTTCTGCCGGAGAATTAGTTTTATTAAGTGAAAATGGAGGAATAGGATTACTTACAACAGTTCGATTGGTTTTTTCATCCCCTAATTTCACATTAAACCAGACTTTTTTTAACGAAGTTCTTACTGAAGTAAATAATGAAATGCCTAGGATAGGTGATGTTTTTTTGAAAGTAAAAAACGCCAATGCGGGTGATGCCAACAATAGAAATTTTACACTTTTAGGTGATCCAGCGTTAAAGTTGGCTTATCCAATTCATGATGCCATAACAACTAAAATTAATGAGGTAAATGTATCAGCTAACGACACTATAAAAGCACTGAGTAAAGTTACTATTGCTGGAATAGTCCAAGATGAAAATGGTCAAAAATTAACGAATTACAATGGCGTAATTTACCCAATTGTTTTTGATAAAGAAAAGCAAATAATTTCTTTGGCAAATGATGGAGGTGCACCATTTTCATTTAACCTACAAACCAGCAAATTATTTAAAGGAAAAGTAAGTGTTACCAATGGAGATTTTTCTTACACATTTGTTGTCCCTAAGGATATCGCTTACAATTATGGAAAAGGTAAACTAAGTTATTATGCAGAAAATCAAGTAGAAGATGCCAATGGCTTTTATACTGATTTGTATATTGGTGGAACTTCTGATAATTATGAAGTCGATAATACAGGTCCAGAAATCGATTTGTTTATGAATGATGACAATTTTGTTTTTGGAGGCATCACAGATGAAAATCCTATTTTATTTGCCAAATTAAATGATATTCATGGAATTAATATGGTGGGTAATGGTATTGGGCATGATATTATTGCAATACTCGATGATAAAACTGACAACTCATTTATTTTAAATGATTATTACGAAGCAGATTTGAATAGCTACCAAAATGGTAAAGTATATTTTCCATTTAAAGATTTAACCGAAGGTAGACATAAATTAACCTTAAAAGTATGGGATGTCTATAATAATTCATCAGAAGCTACATTAGAATTTGTAGTGGTAAAAACAAAAGACATCACACTTGATCATGTTTATAATTATCCAAATCCTTTTACAACACATACCGAATTCTGGTTCGAACATAATCAGCCCGGCAAACAATTGTATGCACAAGTGCAAATTTATACCGTATCTGGAAAATTAGTAAAAACTTTGGAGCAACATCTTGTTAATGAAGGATACCGATCTAATTCTATTACCTGGGATGGATTAGACGAATATGGTGATAAAATTGGACGAGGCGTTTATGTTTACCGATTAAAAGTTCGTACAGAAAACCTCTCCGTTGCTGAAAAATATGAAAAATTAGTTATTTTAAGGTAGTTCGCAATAAAATAGTATTAATGTCGTTCCTAAGTCGAAATGTTGAGGTGAATTTCATTTAAAAATGTATATTTGTCACCTCTTTTAATTAAAATTTTAATGAAAAAAATAGTTATCGGTTTTTTAATGGTTGCCTTTTTTACCAGTGTAAGCGGTCAAGATGTTTTAGAGCAAAGTGCCCTTCAATTAAACACCATTACCACCGCCGTTCCTTTTTTATTAATTGCACCAGATTCTAGAGCTGGAGCTATGGGAGATGCTGGTGTTGCTTCTTCTCCAGATGCCAACTCGATGCATTGGAACATTGCTAAACTAGCATTTATTGAAAAAGAAACTGGTGTTTCAATTTCTTATTCTCCATGGTTAAGAAAACTAGTTCCAGACATCAGTTTATCTTATATTAGTGGATATAAAAAATTAGGAGACGATAAAGCCATTGGAGCTTCATTAAGGTATTTTTCATTAGGAGATATTAAATTTACCAACGACCAAGGTGACGCAATTGGTGATTTTAACCCTTCAGAATTTGCTTTTGATTTAGGATATAGTCAAAAATTTGGAGAACGATTTTCTGGAGGATTAGCAGTTAGATACATTAGCTCTAATTTAACAGGAGGAATTGATGCTGAAGGACAACAAACTAAAACAGGGAGGTCTTTTGCTGTTGACATAGGTGGGTTTTACACGAACGATGAAGTAGAAGTTTTTGGTCAAAAATCAATTTTTAATTTAGGCTTAAGCATTTCTAACATTGGTTCAAAAATATCTTACACCAACGATGCCATCAAAGATTTTATTCCTATTAATATGAGATTAGGACAATCATTAACTTTTGTTTTAGACCAATACAACTCATTTACTATTCTAACCGATGTTAATAAATTGTTAGTCCCAACTCCTCCTATATATGCAAAGGATGAATCTGGAAGCCCTATAATTGATCCTGTTACTGGAGAGCAAGAAATTGCAGCAGGTGAAGATCCCAATGTTCCTGTTGTTTCGGGTATTTTTCAATCTTTTAGCGATGCCCCAGGAGGTTTTTCTGAAGAATTAAAAGAATATAATATTTCGGCTGGTTTAGAATACTTGTATAATAAGCAGTTTGCAGTAAGAGCAGGTTATTTTCATGAATCGGCCACTAAAGGAGATAGAAAATACATTACTGCTGGTTTGGGTTTAAAACTGAGTGTGTTTAGCATCGATTTTTCTTATTTAATAGCGATGACGCAACTAAACCCTTTAGCGAATACCGTTCGTTTTACCTTAATGTTTGATTTTGCTGCATTTAAAGACCAAAATAAAGAAACACCAACTAATTGAATAAATTAGAAGAATGAAAATTAAAGTCGGCTTTGGTTTTGATGTTCATCAATTAAAAAGTGGTAACGATTTTTGGTTGGGTGGAATCAAAATTAAACATCACCAAGGATCTGTCGGACATTCAGATGCCGATGTATTAATTCATGCAATATGCGATGCCTTATTAGGAGCCGCTAATTTAAGAGACATCGGCTTTCATTTTCCACCATCAGATAACCAATATAAAGGAATAGACAGTAAAATTTTACTCCAAAAAGTTGCTGAATTAATCATCCAAAAAGGATTTACAATAAGCAATATTGATGCAACCATCGCCTTACAAGAACCTAAAATCAATCCTTTTATTCCCGAA
>PFUQ01000203.1:6496-10033 GCA_002790175.1 Flavobacteriales bacterium CG_4_9_14_3_um_filter_32_8 | reverse complement strand
TTTTGAAAGAAATCAATTTTTAGAACCCACCTTAAAACAACACCTTAACTTTTTAACTTTAAATTAACACGCCTTAACCATCTAATAACATAACCTTAAAATAGCTTTTACTTAAAAGATAAAATGTTGTCGTTACTTTGTAACAGAAATAATAAAAATTAAAAAAAATGAGAACATTAGTTTTAGTGATTACCTTACTAAGTATCACAAATTTGAAAGCAAACGGAAATAATGGCGATAAACTTAAAAGTTTTTCAATCGTTGGAAAAGTAGTAGATAACACAGAAAGTTTAACAGGTGTAGAGGTAATGTTAGATAATAAACAACTAATTGTTTATACCGACTTTGAGGGCAACTTTACAATTGATAATGTATTAGAAGGAGAACACACACTTTCTTTTAGTTTAATTACTTATAACAATAAGGAAATAATCATTAATCCAAAAAACAGCAACAACTTAAAAATAGAGTTAGAAACGAAATAACCATTTTAATATTTCTAACTATTATATATACCCCTGTAACCGCAGGGGATTTTTTTTGATAAAAAAACTTTAAACAATGAAAACCAGACTGACTTTATTATTTGTTATTTTATTATTTGTTATTACGCTATTTGGACAAAAAATTACCAAAAAAGAAGGATTTTATATGGATGAAAATGCAAAAAATTATAGCGGAATTTATGTGTCCTATTATCCAAATGGAAATAAAGAAGCTGTTTATTCCATAAAAAATGGAAAAGAAAATGGCATGGTTGAATTTTACTATCCTACAGAGGAAATTATGGAACAAGGTTCTTTTAAAGATGGAGAAAAAGATGGAAAATGGGTTCGTTGGTCAACCAATGGAAATAAATTGGCAGAAGCAAATTACAACAAAGGGAAAAAAGATGGTAAATGGCTAATTTGGGATGAGAGAGGAATAAAACGTTACGAAATGTTTTATGCAAATGGTGAAAAAAAGGGTGTTTGGATAATGTGGGACGAAAAAGGACAAATTTCTAATAAGAAAGAATTTTAGGAATTGGATTTACTTAATAATAATAGTCATTTAACATTAAATTAACCAATAAAACTAGGGCTTAGACTAATTTTAAAATTAGATATGAGACCTATTATTGACATACTAAGTAATAATTTAGAAGAATTAAAAACGGTAGAAACCATTTTTAAGAATGAAGGTTTTGATGTTCATACCCATTCTGTTGTTGACGAAAGTTGTATGAACAGTATTTACAACAACTACCCCGATATTATATTGTTAGACCTCCACATCAATAACTCTGATGGAATAGAATTGTGTTATCAATTAAAAAAAGAAAATGGATTGCATCCATTTATCGTTCTGTTTACCGAACATCAAGAGGAATATATTCAAATAGCAGCGTTTAAAGCTGGAGCGGATGATTATATTGTAAAGCCGATAAATCCTCGAATTCTATTAAAAAAAATACATGCTTTATTAAAAAGAAAGACTACTAATAAAAATAAAATCAAACAAAAAATAGTTGTCGTTAATAAGTTAAAAATTGATAGAGAAAGTTACTTAGTTTTTAATGATGAAAAATCAATCTCCTTGCCTAGAAAAGAGTTTGAAATGCTTTTTTTATTCATCAACAATCCCAATAAAATATTTTCGCGCGAAGAGATTTTTCAACAAGTATGGAATGTTAACGAATGTTTGAACACAAGAATAATTGATGTGCATGTTAGAAAAATTAGAGAACAAGTAGGCGAAAATATAATCAAAACAATTAAAGGTGTTGGGTATCAATTGTCAAATTCTTAACTTGTTAATTTTCAATTATCTCTTTTGGTCTTCTTTTGCAAGTTGATGAATAGTTAGTTTAGGGATATCTAATAAATCTAAAAACACTAAACCAAAGTATTGTTAAAACGTGGATCAACATTAAATCCAACAATTTTTGCATTTTGTTTAATCAAAAAAAATTCCTCGAAGCAGAGCCTCGAGGTAAAAAGTGGAAAAGTTTGAAAAGGGAGCAAATGATTTATTATCTATTATACCCTACTTTACAATAGTAACATTTCCAATTTTGTTAAGATGTTTTTTTCCATTAATATCTATAAAAGATAGGTTCCAAACATAAATACCATTAGGTACTAATTTACCTTTGTAGGTTCCATCCCAACCTCTTTCAATACTATGAGTTTCAAAGATTAATTCCCCCCATCTATCAAAAATTACAAATGAATAATCTTTATTAGTTATACCAAATCCTTTTGGAAAAAATGTGTCATTTTCTCCATTACCATCTGGTGTAAATGCGTTAGGAACATAAATTCCAAACTCACCCAAAATAGTTACTGTGTTTGATGTTGAACTAGTACATCCTATTAGATTGGAAACCGTTAACGTAATAACATAAGTACCTGTATCTTCTGGGAATAAAAATGTTGGATATTGGATATTGCTGTTCCCAAGTCCATTAAAATCCCAACTCCAAGTTGCAATGTTATAAAAAGATTGGTCATAAAAATGAATTGTTGGATCGAAAACCGTTGAAGATGTTGGATTCATAGTAAAAGAAGCGGTAGGTAATTCGGAAACAGTAATATAAGAATATTCTGAATGAACTCCAACACACCCATTTGTATCTGTAATTGTTAATACAACATCATACGTTCCAGAAGTAGTATATGTATGGGTTACGGTGTCTAAAGAAGCTGATCCACCATCACCAAAATCCCATAAATATGCACTCACTAAGTTAGGGTCTGTAGTGTTGTAAAAAGTAACTGGAAAAGGTACACAACCAACAAATATGTCTGCAGAAAATGTCACAAAATTTATCGGATTAGGTTGAGTAATTATAAAAGAAGATACAATAGTACAACCATTGGCATCAGTTACTGTTACCGTATATGAACCAGCAGAAAGATTGGAGGCAATGGAATTATTACCTCCTGAACTCCAACTATAAGCGTATGGCAATGTTCCACCAAGTGGTGTAACAGATATCCATCCATCACTACTACCATAACAATTTGCATTGGATAGTGTGTCGGTAATACTAAGTTGAAGCGGCTGAAAAATATCAACTATACCGCCATTAACAGTACATCCATTGGCATCTTTTACTACTATAGTGTAACTTCCTGCCAATAAGCCAATAAAATTGGAAGATCCTGAAAATGTAACTCCATTGTTAATGCTATAACTTAAAGCCCCAGTTCCTCCTGAAGCATTAATGGTAATGGTTCCATTACTTCCTCCATTACAAGACACATCGGTTGGGGTAATAGAATTAATTACCAACAACGCTGGATTGGTTAAACTTGTGGTAGTTGTATTTTGACACAAGTTAGCATCCTGAACAGTAATTAAATAATTTCCAGCACAAAGATTATTGAAAACACCTGTTGCTTGAAAATTTACACCATCAATACTATAGGTTAAAGTTGAAGTTCCTCCACTTGCTGAAGCAGTTATAGAACCATTACAAGCACCATTACACAAGGGATTAACGGTAGATGTAATATTTACTGTAATTGCACTTGGTTCTGTTACCGTTGT
>PFUQ01000203.1:955-6475 GCA_002790175.1 Flavobacteriales bacterium CG_4_9_14_3_um_filter_32_8 | reverse complement strand
GAAATCATCTGTAACAGTTACAGTATATAAATTAGGACATAAATTAGTTTCAGTATTTGTTGTGCCTCCTGAAGACCAACTGTAATTATAGGGAGTTGTTCCTCCATTTACAACAACAGTTGTTTGTCCGTCACAAAAACTATTACAACTTACATTTGTTATGCCCATTGTTAAAAGTAACTCAGGGTCTGCAAAAATAATAACTGTATCAGACCCGACACAGTTGTTAGGGTCGGTTACAGTTACGGTATATGTTGTGGTTGCAGTAGGAGTTACTGTAGGATTAAATATGTTTGAGAAACCCATGTTCGTTGGTTCATCCCATACATAACTATACCCAACACCATTTGGAATAACTCCCAACGTATAAGAATCTCCAAAACAAATAGAATCATTTAAACCTGCATCAACAATTAATAATGGAGATATTGTTACTGTTACAGCAGTTCTAGGTCCAACACATCCATTAATTGTGGTTTGTACGTAATATGTGGTGGTAGTACTTAATACAGGCGTTGTGTAACTTGCGTTGGTAATCAATAAAGTACCAGCAACAGGTGCATCATACCATTCGTAAGTACCACCAGGGGCAGTTGCAGTAAGCGTAGTAGAATTATTAGGGCAAATTGTTATACTTAATGCAGTTGGTGCTGCTGGAATAGGATTAACCGTTATGGTATAACTAGAAGGAGTGCCGACACAACCATTTGCTGTTGGTGTAACAGTAATGGTAGAAATTATTGGTAGTCCAGTAGTATTGGCTGAGGTAAAAGTTGGTGTATTACCAGTTCCAGATGCTGCTAAACCTATGGCTGAGTTAGTGTTAGTCCATGCAAAAGTTGCACCAACCACATTACTAGTAAAGGCACTTGCTAGAACTGGATCGCCAGCACAATAAGTTGCACTTGCAGGTACAGTTACAGTTGGAGTTGGGTTAACGCTAATGGTATAATTAGATGAAGTTCCTATACAACCATTAGCTGTTGGAGTTACAGTTATTGTTCCACTAATAGTAGTGCCAGTTAAATTAGTAGCCATAAAAGCTGGAGTATTACCAGCTCCAGAAGCTGCTAAACCAATAGCTGCATTAGTATTTGTCCAAGAAAAAGTTCCACCTGCAGGGGTACTAGTAAAGTTGCTAGCAGGGACTGCAACTCCATTACAATAAGTTGCACTAGCTGGAACGGTAACAGTGGGTGTAGGATAAACAGTAATAGTATAATTAGATGGAGTTCCTACACAACCATTTAATGTTGAGGTAACGATTATCGTTCCACTAATAGTAGCACCAGTATTATTTGTGGCAGTAAAAACAGGAGTGTTTCCTGTTCCCGAAGCTGCTAAACCAATCGCCGTGTTGGAGTTGATCCAAGAAAAAGTTCCACCTGCAGGTAAACTTGCAAAACTACTGGCAGGAACAGCAGTTCCATTACAATAAGAGTTATTAGCAGGAACAGTAACTGTTGGAGTAGGATTAACGGTAACCGTTGTAGTTGCTGAAGAAACACAACCACTGGGAGAGGTAACGGTTACTGTATAAACACCACTCATTGCAGTAGTAGAAGTAGGAATTGTTGGATTTTGTAAAGTTGATGCAAAACTATTTGGACCTGTCCAACTATAAGTTCCTGTAGAAGGAGTATTTAACTGTATAGTAGCTCCCGCACAGTAAGGTCCAGTATTTGATGCGACAACAGGAACTCCTGGGGTAAAAGTTATTGAAACTACACCAGGTCCACTATTTGTACCCATAGAACAATTACCACCAGCTGGTGTAAGGCTAGAGCCACCACCTCCACCAGCTCCACCATTTGATCCAGTACAGCAACCATCACTTCCGCCTCCGCCTCCGCCGTAATATCCACCACCACCTCCGCCACCGGATGCAGTATTCCAAAATCCACCATTTCCACCTTGCCCTAAAGTTCCATTTGACCCCCAAGTACCTCCACCAGACCATGGTGGACCACCAGTACCACCAGTACTTTGCGAACCACCAGTACCACCAGTTGTTTGATATGGGGAACCTGTTCCTGTAGATCCAGTAGCACATCCACCAGCACCTCCAGTACCAACTGTTGGAGACCCTCCTCCAGCACCACCACCACCGCCAGCAACAATTATTCTATTACCTAAAGCATAGGGAGCTATTCTAATATCTGAGGCTCCACCTCCACCTCCAGAATTACCTTGTCCTGCATATCCACTTCCACCACCATTAGATCCTGCACCAGGAGACCCTCCTTGACAACCAACATTTATTTGTAATGTTTGCCCAGCAGTTACAGGAATTGTAGCAGTAACTACTGCTCCTAAACCTCCTGCTGAACCACCACCTTGAGCTCCTTCAACAGTAACATTAATACTTGTTACGCATGGAGGTACAACCCAATTTTGACCATTACCACAGTTAAAAACGACAGTAGTTTGTGCATGAACACAGTTAATAAATAGTGTAAATAAAACTATTAAAACGAGGTTTTTAGTTAGCATAAAAATGATAGTTTAAAGTTAATATGTAAATTAGACGTAAATTTTAAGTTTTAGTTGCTTTAATTAGAATACTTTAGTAGAACTAATTTATAAAATAGTTTTAATTCAACCAAAATAGTATAAAATTAAATTTGGAAACCACCTATGAAAGATAGATGAAATAAAATAAAAGTTGGATGTTTTCTATAAAAAACCCTCTTGAATATTCAAGAGGGTTTAACTGTAAAGGTTAGTATTTTAAAAATCAAATTTTATACCTTGAGATAAAGGCAAACTATCGGAATAATTAATAGTGTTGGTTTGTCTTCTCATATAAGCTTTCCAAGCATCAGATCCAGATTCACGACCACCTCCAGTTTCTTTTTCGCCACCAAAAGCTCCTCCAATTTCTGCTCCAGAAGTTCCAATGTTCACATTGGCTATTCCACAATCTGATCCTGTAGTTGATAAAAATAATTCCATCTCTCGCATACTGTTGGTGAATAACGCAGAGGATAAACCTTGAGGAACACCATTTTGTATGGCAATAGCTTCTTCAATCGTTTTGTATTTCATTACATAAAGAATCGGAGCAAAGGTTTCATGTTGTACAATGTTAAAATCATTTTTTGCTTCAATGATACATGGTTTAACATAACAACCACTTTCGTAACCATTTCCTGTTAATACTTTTCCTTCAACAATTAGTTTTCCTCCTTCTTGTTTTGCTTTTTCAATAGCAGTTAAATATTCTTGTGTAGCATTTCTATCAATCAATGGACCAACATGATTAGATGAATCTAGTGGATTTCCTATGTTTAATTGGCCGTAAGCATTTCTCAACACAGAAATAGTTTTGTCATACACACTTTCATGGATAATCAATCTTCGAGTAGAAGTGCAACGTTGCCCTGCGGTACCAACAGCACCAAAAACTGCACCAACTAAAACCATATTTAAATCGGCATCTTTCGATACGATGATGGCGTTGTTTCCACCTAACTCTAAAATAGTTTTACCAAAACGTTCGGCAACGGTTTTTGACACATGACGACCAATTTTTGTTGAGCCTGTGAAGGACACCAAAGGAATTCTTTTATCATTATTAATTAAATCACCAGATTCGTTACCAATTACTAAACAGCTAACTCCTTCTGGCACATTATTTCTTTTTAGTACTGCTGCAATTATATTTTGACACGCAATGGCACACATGGGAACTTTAGAACTGGGTTTCCATATACAAACATCTCCACAAACCCAAGCTAACATGGAGTTCCAACTCCAAACGGCAACAGGAAAATTAAATGCAGAAATTATTCCAACAACACCAAGTGGATGCCATTGCTCATACATTCTATGTTTTGGGCGTTCGCTGTGCATAGTTAGTCCATATAATTGACGAGATAAACCTACAGCAAAATCACAGATATCAATCATTTCCTGAACTTCTCCCAAACCTTCTTGCAAACTTTTTCCCATTTCATAAGAAACTAATTTACCTAGTGGGTCTTTATATTTACGTAACTCATCACCCATTTGACGAACAATTTCTCCTCTTTTTGGAGCTGGCATTAATCGCCAAACTTTAAAAGCTTCTTCGGCTGTAGCCATCACTTTTTCATAATCTTCAACAGTTGCAGCATTTACACTACCTATCAACTGACCATCAACTGGTGAATATGAATCTATTTTTTTACCTTTTGTTTGGATATGTTTTAATCCAGTGCTTGCACCATAATTATTTTCTTTTATCCCCAATTCTTCTAAAATACTTTTTATTCCAAAGCTTTTTGCGGTTAATGTATCTGACATGTTAACTATTTTTTAATTAGATGAAAAACGGTTGCAAATTTAATGAATAAAAGTGAATGCTTGTTTGGAAAAATTTTAACGTATTTTTGAATGATGGATGAAATAACAAATAGAGTAGAAAATAGCAACTTAATTCAGGTGAGCTTAGACGATTATTATCCAAAAGAAGAACGTGTTTTATTTGATTTAAAAGATGTTTTGCACCAAGGATTGGTGTTGATAGAAAAAGACCTTCGCACCTTTGTAAAACAAAACGATTGGTCGGTTTACCAAGATAAATACGTTGGTATATTTTGCTCTGCTGATGCTATTGTTCCGCTGTGGGCATTTATGTTGGTGGCCTCGAAAATTGAACCCTTTGCTAAAAAAGTGGTCATGGGAAATAAAGTGGAGTTAGAAAAAACCATTTTTAATGATATTGTTTCAAGCATTGATTATACTATTTTTAAAGATAAAAGTGTAATAGTAAAAGGTTGCGGAAAATATCCTATACCAGAAGCTGCTTTTGTAGATTTTACAGTAAAATTACAAAACTATGCGAAGAACATACTATTTGGTGAGGCTTGTTCGGCAGTGCCATTGTTTAAGAAAGAAAAGTAATTTGTAAAAATAAACGTGGTTATCAAAAATAGTTTACATTTAACGTTGGGTAACAGTTATTTACAAACTAAAAATTAAAAAACATGAAGAAAATCTTACTTATTTTAGCTACCTCAACACTCGTATTTACAATGCAAATGTCAAATGCTCAACCAATTAATCCTGGATTTGAAACTTGGACAAACGATATGCTAGTGCCATCAGCTATGAATCCGAATAGCGGCAACAATACCTTTGGCTGGTGGGATTTTAATAATTTTAATTATGCTGCACTTGGTGGTAGCCCTATTTCGGTGATTAGGTGCACCGATACTGTTCGTACTGGAAACTACTCTGTTCGTTTAGAAACGCAAGTTTACACACCTACTTCCTGGAATATTTATAAAGCTTGGGGAATTCCATTTATTGGTCATGAATACAACGATACGTTAGGTATTTTATTTAATGGAAAAGTAGATGTAACTGTCCCATCTTATCTGCCTGGTATTCAATGTTCTTCAAAACTAACCCAATTCAAATTCTACTACCAATATCGCCCAAATGGAAATGATACTGCCGAATGTCGTGTATCGTTAATGAGTGGAACTACTCTTGTCGCAGGTGGTGCGTTTAAAACAAGTGTAGCAACGGGAA
>PFUQ01000203.1:0-931 GCA_002790175.1 Flavobacteriales bacterium CG_4_9_14_3_um_filter_32_8 | reverse complement strand
TTAATTTTACTTATGTTAATGCATTAACTCCCGATACGTTGTACGTGTTATATAGTTCTTCATCGCTTGATTACAGTCCTAAAAAAGGTAGTGTAATGTGGATTGATGATGCAAGTTATACGTATCCAGTTGGTATAGAACAACAGTTGGGAGAAGAAAATAACTTCACTATTTTTCCTAATCCATCTAACGGAATTTTTTCTATCCAAAATCGAACAGACAGCAACAACCCACAAACTATTGAAATTTTCAATGTGGTAGGAGAAAAAATTTATTCAACAACCAACAACAAATCAACTAATGAAATAAATATTTCTACATTTTCTAAAGGTGTCTATTTTGTGAAATTAACGGATGGAGAAAAAGTGAGAACTGAAAAAATTGTTGTTCAGTAATTCTTATCCTTATCATGTATTCAATAGGAGATAATACTTAAATAAATGCTATTTTTTACCTATTTTAATTAATGCCATTTTTCAGAAAAAGAAAAATAAATTTATTAAACTTTCAATAAATATTGAAAGTTTAATAAATTATGTGTATATTTGCTTCATGAAACTAACAGAAGGACAACAAAAATTTATTATTTCTTGGGGAAGCTTAGGCTCTCAGTGGGGAATAAACAAAACAATGGCTCAAATTCATGGCTTATTTATCATTACCAATAAACCTCTTTGCACAGACGATATTATGGAAGGATTGCAAATTTCTAGAGGAAATGTAAACATGAATGTGCGAACCCTAATCGATTGGGGAATGGTTTATAAAGAACACATTTTGGGTGAAAGAAAAGAATTTTACATTGGTGAAAAAGACATGTGGTTAATTATGAAACGGGTAATGAAAGTTAGAAAAGAAAAAGAATTAAATCCTATGCTCCACTTATTAAGCGAAATAAAACAAAATGAAAGTAATAGTACGACACCAGAAT
>PFUQ01000151.1:5120-15221 GCA_002790175.1 Flavobacteriales bacterium CG_4_9_14_3_um_filter_32_8 | reverse complement strand
AAGAACAATTAGGTTTAATTAAAAATATTTTTCAACAAATGGAAATATCACAAATCAAATCTCAACTCACTTTAGCCCCTCACTGTCCCACACTGACCTTAGTCTGAAGCGAGGCAAGAGCGAAAGAGACTAAGGACTTGTAACTATAAAGCAAATAAATTACTACATTTGAAATATGTTTAAAAAGTTGCGTTGATATAAAGTCCGTAGTTGCCATTACACAAAGGCTTGGCTTCAACCTACGGACAGAGGGGGTGCTTTATTTTATCAATTTATTTTTTTAACACATCTTAGTTTCAACTATCAAAAGAGAGTTTTAGTTAATTATACAATAGTTGTTGCTTTTAATTTTGTTCGGTAGCTGGTAAATACACTTGATTTGGATAAGAAACCAATATATTGTCCGTTGTCAATAACAGGTAAATTCCAAGCACCAGTTTCATCAAAAATTTTCATTACCGATTCCATTTTCTGATTGGGTGAAATAATTGCAGGCGGAATTGTCATTAATTCTTTTGCCGTTACTTTATCATACATTTCATTTTTAAACATGATGTCTCTAATATTGTCGAGAATAATTATACCTAATAATTTATTTTCTTTATCGGTAACAGGAAAAATATTTCTTTTGGATTTAGCTATGGTATCCACTAAATTACCCAACGTATCTTCAGGAGCTATTTTTTGAAAATTTGTTTCAATTAAATTAGAAGTTCTAATGGTGGTTAGGATATTATGGTCTCTATCAAAAGTGAATATTTTTCCACTTTGTCCGAGTTTTTTAGTATCCATAGAGTAAGGTTCAAAGTATTTTGAAAGAGCGTAGCTAATAGAAGAAACAATCATTAAAGGGATCATAAGGGTATATCCACCAGTTATTTCTGCAATTAAAAATATTGCGGTTAGGGGTGCGTGATAAATCCCGCTTAAAATACCAGCCATACCAACTAATGTAAAATTACTAACAGGTAGATCTGTTAAATGTAACATATTTATACATTTGGATAGAAAAAAACCTAAGTAGGAACCCACAAAAAGTGAAGGAGCAAAATTTCCACCATTACCACCACCACCAATAGTTAAAGCTGTTGCTATTGCCTTTACAAATATTAAAACTCCTACAAAAGCTAAAACGAACCATTCGTTGCTTTTATAATTCTCAAAAAAACTATTATCAAGTAAGTTTTCAGGATGCTGTAAGGCAAGGATTTTAATACTTTGGTAACCTTCGCCAAACAATGAAGGAAAAATGAAAAAAAGTAAGGCTAATCCTATTCCTCCAATAGCGGCATTTAGGTAAATTTTATTGGTAGATTTATAAAAAAGATTTTCAATTTTATTGAATGCACGAGAATGATATACAGAAATTAATCCTGCTAAAAGCCCCAAAAGAATATAAAAAGGCAAATTAGTATAATTAAAAGGTTGTTGAAGTTGAAAGGATAATAGAATTTCGTTTTGAAGAATTATTTTAGAAATTAATGCTCCAGTAGCAGCAGAAATAATAAGGGGAGTAAATGCCGAAATACTAATGTCAATTAATAAAACTTCTAATGCAAACAAAACGCCTGCAATTGGAGCATTAAAAGCTGCACCAATGCCTGCAGCAATTCCACAAGCCAATAATAAAGTTCGTTCTCTGTAATCGAGATGATACGTTTTTGAATAATTAGTGCCAAATGCTGCACCAGTAATCACAATTGGTGCTTCTAATCCTGCCGAACCTCCGAAACCAATAGTTAAAGAACTAGTTATGATTTGGGCATACATCTGTTCTTTAGGTACACTACTCGATTTTTTAGCAATGGCATAATGAATGTGAGAAAGTCCTTTGTCAAGTTTTCCTTGTAGCAGTTTTTTAACTACTAACACAGTTAAAAACAATCCAATAATTGGTAATAAAAGAAAGATATATTTAAAATTACCTAACTCCTTAAAAGTAGCAGCAAGAAATATATAGTGAACAAAAGTTTTTAAAACGATAGCTGCTAAACCAACAGAAAGTCCAATTAAAATACTAGAAAATATAATGAATTGTTTTTTATTGAGTTTTGTTTGAATCCAATCAATAAATGATTTTATTTTTTCTATGGGTGTGATTTTCATTTTACAAAGTTACCATCTTAAGTCAGTTTGTCAATTGTTAAAATAGAGTTTTGTTTTTATATGTCAATTTTTGAATAAATATAATTTTGGGTTAAGAAGTTGTTTAAAGTCTAAATATAAGAATGAAAATGAACTATTTTTTTACAACTTTATAAACTTTACTACCCTTATTGTTTGAGAATTTCACTAAATAAATTCCTGTTGAATAATTAGTTATATTAATGACGATATTTTTAGTGGTAACTTTTTGTTGGTGTATGGTTCTACCCAATAAATCAACTATTTTAAGATTCGCATTATTGAGGTTATTATTTTCTAAATCAACATGAAGTAATCCTTCAGTTGGATTCGGGTAAATGTTAAAATCATTTAAGACTTCGGTTTCTTTAATACTAACACCAGAATTTCCTTTGTAAAAAGCAACTCCTCCTGAGTAATTCCCTACCAACATATCCAATTTGCCATCATTGGTTATATCTGCCATAGCAATAAATGAGCTAATGCCCTCCCAAATATTTAGATAGGAACTATCCATAGAGAATGTACCCATTAGGTTTCCATCAATATTACCAAACTCATAGAGGTATCCGTTTCCTGAACCAGAAAATAATCTGGTAATACCACTATCGTTTATTAGTATTGGATTACTACTTCCTTTTGGGTCGTAATATCTTCTAGTGGTTACTTTTCCTAACGAATCGGTAGTTAAATTAAAATTTGCAACAGCTGCAGTACCTACATTCCGATAATAAGAGAAAGTGCCATCTTTTTTACCAATGATCAAATCTAATAGCACATCATTATTTAAATCATACAATAAAGGAGCTGCATCATTTCCAACATCAATTCCTAAATATTCAGGAGCTGCTAATACAAATGCAGCAGGATTTCCAGCTCCTGCTATATTTACAAAGTAATGCAGATATCCGTTATAATCGCCAAGTAACATATCTAAATCTCCATCACTATCTAAGTCGCCAAAAGTTGGAGCTAATCCTAATGTTGGTCTGCTTCCTGCAATGTCTAAATTCATGGTGGAAATTCCCATATAATCGGTAGTTATTAATTGAAAAACAGGAATAGTCGCTGTACCAATGTTTTCATAAAGCCACAATCCCGATTCATATAACAATGGTCCAACAGAGGGATTATAATTTCCATAACTACCTACCAAAACATCCATTAACCCATCGGCATTGTAATCAAAAAATACTGGATGAGCACCTTCACCAACTTCTATCATTCCATCTTGTAGAAATGAATTTGATTGATAATTAAAATCTGGATTATTGTTGGCATTATCATTTTTATAGTACCAAACATTGTTACTGTTTTTACAACCGTTATAACAGTTGGGTGCTGCAATTAAGTCTTTTGCATTATCATTGTTCACATCTAAATAATATCCTGCTGGGAAAATATCAATGTTGGCAGCAATAGTATTTATGTTGTTTGCAGGAAAAGCAGTATCTTGGGCAATCATTGAAGAAGCGGTGAAATTTGGTGTTACATCTCCGTTGGTAAGCATAGTAAAGTTATTAAATGAAACGTCACCTAATACCAACTCTTTGCTGTTATTGGCATCCATATCTAAGGTAAGTAAAGTTGAGCCGGTATGTTTATTTCCTCCACTTAATTTTTCTGGATTGGCATTGTTCCAACCACAAGTATCATATAATAAAACACTATTACCACTTAATTGTTCTCTAAAATACCCCCAACATTTATTTCGTAATTCAAAGACTAAGCCATTGCAAGTTCCCGTATTTTCTATCGATAAATTTTTATGATATTCGACATAAGCACCCAAAATACTAAAAGTTAGCACATCTAAATCACCATCACCATCTATATCATCAATTGCAGGAATATCTGTTGAACTGATATAAAGGTTAATCATATTTGGTGGACCATCAGGTTGAAAATTTGAATAGACTAAAGTGGTATCCAACGTAAAATTAAGTTGTGAGGTGGATGTGTTTCTATATGCAGCCATTCCTCCTGATGAATAGGTAAAAATATCCATTTTTCCATCACAATTATAATCGCGTAACAATGCCCAATCGTGCATTTTTGGGAAAAATTGAAGATAAGAAGGGTCGTGTTGGTAACTAATTTTGTTAGTTAATCCTAGATTAATAAAAGTAGAAACCCTATCTCCTGTTTTATCAAACACAAATAAATCTTTAATTCCATCTAAATTAAGGTCAATTTCAGAAAATTGAACGGAATTAAAACCGCCTGCCCAAGGATTTTCTAAGGTGTCACCAGTACTATTTAATACAATTAGTTGATTGTATCTAGAAAAATTAAGTTGACCACTAACGCTTTGTGTATAAAGTCCTAGCACAAAAAAAAGGATAATTATTTTGATGTAATTTTTCATAAAAAGATAATGCCGTTTTGTTATAAAAAGTTGCTCCTAAAATTAACACTTTTAATTTACATCAGCCATCAAATAAACTTATTATAAATTCTATTGATAAATAGTAATTGAAATTCTATATTTGCAGGCTTATAAAAAAAATAGAAGATTTAATATATAAAAAATGCAAAACAAAGGACTATTAACAACATTTACCATACTTTTTGCACTAGGGTGTGTTTTTTCACTTTCATTAACATGGTTTGCCAACAAAGTAGAAAAAGATGCAACAGAATTTGCAAAAGAATATGCAACAAAATATGAAACGGCCAATTCTGGTTTAAAATTTACTAAATTAGATTCTGTAGAGTATGCTTATTTAGACTCTATGTCTTCAGAAAAAGTTTATCCATTAATTGGTTATACTTATGGAGAGCTAAGAACAAAGATGTTAAATCTTGGTTTGGATTTAAAAGGGGGTATGAACGTAACACTTGAAGTTCAGGTGGAAGAAGTGGTTAAAGCTTTATCTTCTTACAATAAGGATGTAGCTTTTAATCAAGCAATAATTGATGCCAAAAAATTACAACAAGAAACCAATCAAGATTTTGTAACTTTATTTGGACAAGCCTACCAAGAAAAAAATCCAACAGGTAAATTATCAGCTATATTTTATACTTTAGATAATAAAGAACATTTATCACCTAATGCCACAAATGAAGAAGTTTTAGCTTTTATAGATACAGAAGCAAAAGATGCTATTGAACGTTCTTTTAATGTAATTAGAACACGAATTGGCTTATTTGGTGCAGCTCAGCCTAACATTCAACGATTAACGGGTTCTGATCGAATTTTAGTAGAATTACCTGGTGTAAAAAATAAAGAAAGAGTTCGTCAGTTATTACAAGGAACTGCAAAATTAGAGTTTTGGCTAACTTATGAAAATAAAGAGGTTTATCTGATGTTAGAACAAGCCGATGCCAAACTAGGTAAATTATTAAGTGGTATTGAAGAAGTAACAGACTCTTCTGTTACTGATAGCTCTGCTACTGCTGAAAGTTTAGAGAAGACAACAACAACTGACACAACCATCACAGATACCACCAAAGATGCAGCTAAAGGTTTGTTAGAAGCGTTAGAAAGTGGAGTAAAGGATACCACCGATACTTCTCTTACAAAAGCAGACCAAAATTTTGAAAATTACTCAAAGGAACATCCGTTGTTCGCCGTAATGCGTCCAGCAATTTTTCAAAATCCTGAAACAAAACAATATGAATATGCAAGAGGTCCAGTAGTTGGTTATGTAGCCGTTAAAGATACAGGAATTGTGAACGAGTTTCTTGCAAAAAAAGAAGTTCAGTCATTTTTTCCTCCACGAATAAAATTTTTATGGACTGCAAAACCTTATGATGATGAAGGAAAGTTTTTACAATTAATAGCAATAAAAATTGACAATAGAGATGGTAAAGCAGCCTTAGAAGGCGATGTTATTGTTGAAGCTTCACAACAGTTCGATCAATTTTCAGGTTCACCTGAAATTTCCATGACAATGAACGGAGAAGGTGCTAATAAATGGAGTATATTAACTGGTGCTCATGTCGGAGAATCTATTGCTATTGCTTTGGATGATGCTGTTTATAGTTTTCCAACCGTAAATGGACAAATAACTGGTGGACAATCTAGTATTTCTGGAAATTTTGATATTGAAGAAGCAAAATTAATTGCTAACATACTAAAGGCTGGTAAACTTCCTGCTCCAGCAAGAATAGTTGAAGAAGCTATTGTAGGACCAACTTTAGGACAAGAATCCATTAACAAAGGAATGATGTCTTTTGGAATTGCTTTATTAGTGGTTTTAGCATTTATGGTATTTTATTATTCTAAAGCAGGTATGGCTTCTGTAGTTGCTTTAGTTGCCAATATGTTCTTTATTTTTGGAATATTAGCTTCCATGCCACAATTAATAGCCTTAACCTTACCAGGTATTGCTGGTATTATTTTAACGATAGGGATGTCGGTAGATGCCAACGTGCTTATTTTTGAAAGAATTAGAGAGGAATTGAGGTCTGGAAAAGGAGTTAGATTGGCAGTAACTGACGGTTATAAATTTGCTTACTCTTCTATTATCGACTCCAATGTTACTACTTTATTAACTGGAGCTGTTTTATGGTTTTTTGGTACTGGCCCTGTTGAAGGATTTGCTAAAACATTGGTAATAGGTATTCTTACTTCCCTATTTACAGCAATATTTATTACCCGATTAATTTTTGAGTACCAACTCAATAAAAATAAAAAACTTTCTTTTTCAACTAAATTTTCTGAAAATATATTTAGTAATCTCAATTTCAATTTTTTAAAAAATAGAAAAAAATTCTATATCCTTTCTGGAGTTGTTATACTTATTGGTATTGGTTCATTAGTAACAAAAGGATTGCAATATGGTGTCGATTTTAAAGGAGGAAGGTCTTATACCGTAAGATTTGATAACCTTGTTTCTACAATAGATATTGCAAGTCAACTAAAAGTTGTTTTTGAAACTGCACCAGAGGTTAAAACTTTTGGTGATGGCAATCAAGTTAAAATTGTTACTTCTTATATGATAGATAGTAATGATGAAAAAGCGGACGACATTATTGAAGACAAACTTTATGAAGGTTTATCCACTTTGTTAGGAAACGAAATAAACAAAGAGAAATTTACAGATGAATACTTAATGAGTTCTCAAAAAGTAGGTCCAACTATTGCTGATGACATTAAAACATCTTCGTTTTGGTCAATTATGTTTTCACTCATCATTATTTTCTTATACATCTTATTTAGGTTTAGAAAATGGCAATATGGGCTAGGAGCTATCATTGCTGTTTTTCACGATGTATTAATAGTACTTTCATTATTCTCTCTATTTTATGGTATTTTACCATTTTCACTAGAAATAGATCAGGCATTTATCGCTGCAATTTTAACTGTTGTTGGATACTCCATTAACGATACCGTTGTTGTATTTGATAGAATTAGAGAAAACTTAGGTTCATACAAAAAACAAGACATGGCAAGTGTGGTAAATTCTTCATTAAATACTACTCTAAGTAGAACAATTAACACTTCTTTAACTACCATATTTGTGTTGGCTATGATTTTCTTTTTTGGAGGTGAAGTAATTAGAGGTTTCTCTTTTGCTTTATTAGTAGGTATTATTGTGGGAACTTATTCATCCATATTTGTTGCCTCGGCATTGATGTATGATTTTGATAAGAAATCGGCTAAAGATATTTAATAATAAGAAGAACCATTTTATAAATCCTTCCCAAAAAATTGGGAAGGATTTTTTTTATTTGTAGAAATAGTTTCCCTGAGTTTATCGAAGGATAGATTATTTCTTACCTTTGTTTGGTAATTAAAACGCTACAATGAACCATATTTTATTATTTGGAATGCCAAGTGGAGGAGAACTCTTTTTAATAGTTCTTGCTATTATCATGTTGTTTGGTTCAAAAAAAATTCCAGAATTAGCTCGTGGATTAGGAAAAGGAATAAGGGAAATAAAAAATGCTACCAATGAAATTCAGAGGGAGATAAGAGAAGGTGCTAAAGATATGGGCATTCCAAGCAGTAATCCACTTGACATTAAAAAACAAGTAGAAAACATGATTAATAATGACCCTGATGTTAAAGTGAAACCAGAAACTTCAATCTCTGAAACCGAAACTAAAACCGAGCTTGCGAGTTCAACGAAGTTAAACTCAAAACCAGAAACTCAAAACTAAAATAAATGGAGTATCTATTATTAATAGGAGGTCTTGTTTTATTAATAATTGCGGCTGAATCATTGGTAAGAGGAGCTGTAGGCGTTGCCCTAAAATTTAATATCCCTACATTAGTAATAGGGATGACCATTGTTGCATTTGGCACCTCTGCTCCTGAGTTAATAGTAAGTTTAAAAGCAGCTTTAAGTGGTCATTCAGAACTTGCTATAGGCAATGTGGTTGGCTCAAATATCGCCAACATTGCATTAATTTTAGGAATAACAACAATATTGCTTCCTATCACTGTTAAGCGTTCAACTGCAATAGTAGATTGGCCGATAATGATGAGTGCTACACTTTTGTTTTATTTATTTAGTTTAACCAATCATCAAATAGAATTTTACGAAGGGTTAATTTTTACCATTGGATTAATTGGTTTTAATTTTTATATGTTCAGAGATGCTAAAAAGCAAAATAAAAAAGAAATTCTTGATGTAGATGTTGAACAAGTTAAAAAATCTAATATTTTTCTCAATTTATTCTTAATAGTAGTAGGAATAATAGGTTTAGCAGTTGGTGCCAATTGGTTATTAGACGGAGCTGTACAAATAGCAACAAATTTTGGTGTTAGTGAACATATAATTGGAGTTACTATCGTTGCTTTTGGAACAAGTGTCCCAGAACTCATAACATCTGTTGTTGCTGCCTTTAAAAAACATTCGGATATATCTATTGGTAACCTCATCGGCTCCAACATCTTTAATATTTTAGGAGTTTTAGGCATTACAGCACTAATTAAAAGAATACCTGTTTCTATGCAAGTAATCCAGGTTGATGTTTTTTGGTTATTAGCCACTTCATTTATTATTTTCCCATTAATGATAAAAGGTTTTAAAATAAATAGGTTAAGCGGTGTATTACTTGTTGTTGTCTATTGTACCTACCTATATTTTGTGGTATCATAGTTGAAATTTATTATCTTTCAAAATTCATTTGAAAAGTTTGAAACAATTTTTGACCATATTACTTTCAATTTTCAGTATTGTGTTAATGGCACAACAACCCAATGATGATGTTGATTATAAATACAATAAAGCATATTTAGAAAAATTAATAGAAAATCAAGTAAATGCATACCGTAATAGCAAAAATTTACCTTCATTTAAGAAAGATAATATCTTATCTCTAGCAGCAGAAGACCAATCCAACTACATTTTAAAAACTGGTAAAGTTACCCACGACCAACCCTCATCAAAAAAAGAAACTCCTTTTAATAGAGTGCTGTTTTATGATGGAATGCATGGATATGTAGCCGAAAATTGTTACACCATAACATTGGGAACACCAATAAAACTTCCTGGTGATAATAAAAAAATTACTATAAAATCATATCATCAAGTAGCAACATTAATTGTACAAGGTTGGATAACGTCAACTGAAGGAGAATTAATCATTACCAATCCAAAATATGTAAATGATGGAATTGCTGTTTTATTTAACGAAAAAAATAAAACTATAGTCGCTACTCATGTTGTAGGTTCTGAACCATTTGTTTTACCTGAAGGTGTTAAACCAATGAAAGACGATTTAGGGCTCGAGCCCTATAATAAAAGCAAATGTGCCGATTTAGAAAACAAATTTTCTTATTTACCCCAACTAATGTCTGACAATATTCTTTTTAAAAATGGAGAAATATATTTTTATTTTCATGACTTAGAATTATTTAACAATGTTTTAACCGATGACAAAGATGGAATTGCTTTAGATATTGTTGCCAGAAATCAATTTTTATGCAAAGAAGGAAACAAATATTATCCATCTCAAATTCATACTGGGATACTCTTACCCCCCCTATTAAAATCGCATATTTTTGGTAAAAATGAATTA
>PFUQ01000151.1:0-5094 GCA_002790175.1 Flavobacteriales bacterium CG_4_9_14_3_um_filter_32_8 | reverse complement strand
ACTGTGTGTGTCAAACAATTGTTTACAATAGTTTAGGAGGAGAAAATTTACAATCGTTAGATTTAAATTTTTTATTAGACACGCTCTCTGTGAGTAGTCGATTAGATTCGGTTATGAACCAACTAACATTCACCATTCCTTTTGAACGAAATAAATATCAATACAATAGTGAAGATATCAAACCTTTTCTAGACTCTTTGAGTTTAAACAAATATGACTTAAAAAAAATTGATGTAATCGCCTATTCTTCGTTAGATGGCGGAATTGAAGAAAATAAAATTATACAGCAAAAAAGAGCAAAAAGTATTTTAGAAGCAATTCAAAAATATAAACTACAACATGTAGAAACTAAGATAACAACACAAGAGAATTGGGAAGGATTTTACGAATCTATAAAAGGTTCCCCCTACGAAAAAGAATTAATGAAATATTCAAAAGAGGAATTACGAAAAATTATTAATTCAGATACCTTAGGGTATAATCTCGAGCCCTACTTAGAAGCCCAAAGAAATGCTAAAATTATTCTTACTGTCGAAAGAATATTCATGGATTCTGCTTTATTTAAAATATTACCCGAAAAATTTAAAGAAGCTATTAATAAAAAAGATTATGTTAAAGCAAAAGTTTATCAATCCGTTATGCTAAAAAATATAGAAAATGGAAAGATTAATAAAGACGATATTATTTATGTTAAAATTCCTCATTTTAAAGAAACTGTACCTTTTATCAACAATCAAATTGCATTAAGATGGTATCTAACCGAAGCTAAAAACAAAGACAGTTTAAACAATTTTTTACTTACTGATATAGAAACACAATTATTGATAGACCCAATTAATAGTTATTTACAGTACAACAAAATGGTGTTAAGATTATTACTATGGTCATATAATTACAAAAGAGAAACAGACCCTAAAAATCTTTTAAAAGACATAAAGCTACTTTATAGTACAAATATTGAACAGCGAATGATTAACCGATTAATCTTAAATTATAACATTATTTCTGCTGATTATTATTATGAGAATAAAAAATTTAAAGAACGGGAAAAAGCATTGGAAGATGTTCGAAAAGCCTTGCTCTCGGCTAACTTTGATAGAAATCAAACCTTTAAAATTGCTAATTATTTTATGTTTCAAATGCGTATCGGGTGGGCAATCGATATTATGAAACCATTCGCATTAAAGCCAACAATTGATGAAGAGTTTTTATTTACCTTTTTAACATTGGCAATTTATGATAAAGAAAAAGTACCTGAAAAAGATTATCTCGAGTTAATGAATAGAGCAAAAGAGATGAATAAAGAACGTTTTTGTAAATTATTTGGATTCCCCAACATGAGTTTCCAATTATTAAAAGATCTAACAGTAAAAGAAATGTATTGTAAAACGTGTAATTAACTTCCCCTCTAAAAAGAGGAGGGATTTTGTCTAAATCTTTGATTTAGCCACAAAATCAGGGGGTGTTAAATTTCATCATAATAAAAGTAAGTAGCTGTTGAAGCATTAAAATTAAATAAATGAGTTTTCAAAAAAACGATAAAAAAATAATTAATGCATGGACCATGTACGATTGGGCAAACTCAGTTTACCCTTTAGTGATTACTACAGCTATTTTTCCCATTTTTTATGAAGCAGTAGTTCCCGAAAAAATAACTTTTTTTGGAAGAGAATTCGTAAACACAGAAATATATTCCTACGTAGTTTCATTATCGTTCATCATTGTAGCTATTCTATCACCAATATTATCAGGCATTGCCGATTACGCAGGAAATAAGAAAAATTATATGCGATTTTTCTGTTATTTAGGTGCTTTATCTTGTATTAGTTTGTATTTTTTTGATGTGAAACAGTTAGAATTAAGTATGCTTTCTGTTTTACTAGCAAGTATTGGTTTTTCTGGAAGTTTGGTTTTTTATAATGCTTATTTACCAGAAATTGCAACGGTTGACTTTCACGATAAAGTGAGTGCCAAAGGATTTTCAAGAGGTTACATAGGAAGTTCCTTATTACTAATTGTGTGTTTGGTATTGATACAAGTTTTTCATATTGAACCAAGATATGCATTTGTCCTTACTGGCTTTTGGTGGATAGGTTTTAGTCAAATTACTTTTAATGGATTACCAAAAAATAGTTACAATCATCACCCTAAAGAAAATCAATTAACAAGAGGATTTAACGAGTTGAAGAAAGTCTGGGTACAGATAAAAAAGTTAAAAAGTTTAAGGAGATACTTAGCATCATTTTTTGTTTACAGCATGGGCGTTCAAACAGTAATGTTGATGGCAGTTTTTTTTGGTACAAAAGAAATAATTTGGGAATCTGAAAACGAAATGCAAACTGGCTTGATAATTAGTATTCTTATTATACAATTTATTGCAATTGCAGGTGCTTATTTAATGGCATTTTTATCCAAAAAAATTGGTAACATTAAAACATTGGCTATCGTAGTTCTTATTTGGGCAATCATTTGTGTAGTAGCTTATACCCTAATTTATACCCCAGTTCAGTTTTATATTATTGCTGCAATAATTGGTTTTGTAATGGGAGGAATACAATCACTTTCACGTTCAACTTATTCAAAATTATTACCAGAAACTGAAGACCACGCTTCTTTTTTTAGCTTTTACGATGTACTCGAAAAACTTGGAATCGTTATTGGAACATTTTTTTTTGGTGTTATCGAAGGAGTATTTAGCATAAGGGAATCTATATTAATGTTAATTATTTTCTTTGCAATTGGTTTTTTATTGTTGTTGAGAGTTCCTAAAACTAATAAATTACTTCCAAATTAATTTTAAAAATTAATTGACTATTCTAAGGCATTTATAGCTATTATTTATAATTTCGCATACTAAATAAATTATCTATTGCAGAATAATAAAATTTACGATATCACCATAGTTGGTGGAGGAATTATAGGTGCAGCAACGGCTTATAAAATTCAAATTAAATATCCCAATCTTCACATTCTTTTAATTGAAAAAGAAAAACATTTATCGACTCACCAAACAGGAAATAATTCTGGAGTAATTCATTCAGGCTTATATTATAAACCAGGTTCTTACAAAGCCAAAAATTGTGTGGATGGAAGAAAACAATTAGTCGCATTTGCAAAAGAATACAACATTCAACACGACGTTTGTGGAAAAGTAGTTGCAGCAGTTAATGAAAACGAATTGCCATTTATGGATAAAATTTTTCAAAACGGATTAGCGAATAATACTGAGGGAATTGAAATAATTGATGCCAAAAAAGTGAAAGAAATTGAACCATTCGTTCAATCTATTGGTGGCATTTGGGTTCCTTGTACTGGAATTATCGATTATAAAGTAACTACCCAAAAATTAGCCGAATTGGTACTTGTCCAACAACCCGAAAGTAAAATTGTTTTAGGAGAAGAAGTACTAAAATATATTCATGGAGAAGAAATTACAGAGGTAATTACTTCAAAAAATAAGTACTTCACCAAATACATGATTTTTTGTGGAGGTTTACAAGCTGACAGATTAGCAAAAAAAGATGGAGTGAACCTCAAAGAAAAAGTAGTTGGGTTTAGAGGTGACTATTATAGCCTATCTGAAGAAGCAAAGCATAAAGTAAATAATTTAATCTACCCTGTTCCTAACCCAGCATTCCCATTTTTGGGAGTTCATTTTACTCGTATGGTAAATGGAGATGTTGAATGTGGACCAAACGCTGTATTTACCTTTAAAAGAGAAGGTTACTGTAAAACGGATTTTAATTTAAAAGACACCATTGATGCCTTATCTTACAAAGGTACTTGGAAGTTATTACTAAACAATACTAGTTTTGCCTACAATGAATATCGAAGGGCATTTTCTAAAAAATTATTTTTAAAAACATTACAACGTTTAATTCCTTCCTTAACAATTAACGACATTAAAAAAGGGGGGGCTGGTGTTCGAGCAATGTTGTTGAGCGAAAATGGTGATACTAAAGATGATTTTAGGATTGAGTACAAAGGAAAAAGTATTCACGTATTAAATGCTCCATCTCCAGCAGCAACAGCTTGTTTAGCCATTGGAGATGCTATTTGTGATATGGCAAAAAAGCATTTTAATTTATAATAATTAAGTTTTTGTTTAAACATAAAGCTTAGAAACAATGGGAAAAAGAAAGAGTCTTGCTATATTATTATTTAACCTAATTGTTTATGCTATTGTAGCTCAAAACCAAACAGAAATTGATAGAATTCACACACAGCTTTCTGGTGCTGCAAACGTTGAAGAAAAACTACTTTGTTTTTCGGATTTATCCTGGGAATACAGTCTTTATGACCTTGATAGTTCGCTGTATTTCGCCAACAAAACCTTGTTGCTTGCTATAAAAACAAACAATACACCATACAAAGCAACGGCATACAACAGGATAGGCCTGGCTTATGATAGTTTCAATCAACTCGATTCGGCTATTAAAAATTACAACATTGCATTGAATATCCGGCAAAACTTAAAGGATACCGTTGCCATGTCGAATACTTTAAACGACATAGGAGCTTGTTACTTCTATCAGTCTGTTTTAGATTCTGCTGTAAAATACTACTTAAAAGCAGCCGGATTCCGCCAAAAAATGAAGGACAATAAGCTGCTTGCTCAAAGCTTTAATAATCTTGGTTTGGTTCATCGAAAACAAAAAAATTATGAAAAAGCCATTTATTACTACAAACAATCCATTCTTTACAAAGAAGAATCAAATGATGAGGAAGGAATACTCAACTCCTTATCAAACATTAGCATTGCTTATCAGCAGAATAATAATTTTAATGAAGCAGAAAAATATTCATTAAAAGCGGTAGCACTGGCTAAGAAGTTGAATTTAGAAGGTGCTGTGGCACTCGAAAACAATAGTTTGGGAGTTATTTACAGGAATATGGGGGATTTAGAAAAAGCAAAAACATATTTGCTTGAAGCGAATAAATACTTACAAAAAAAAGGGCGGAAAGGTGACTTAGCCGTTACTTTAAATGATATTGGCGTTTTATATGTTGCTACTAATGAACCTCAAAAAGCCATCAGCTATTTAGAACAAAGTCTTGAAATTGCGTTGCGATTAAATCGGCGTGAGTTAATTA
>PFUQ01000063.1 GCA_002790175.1 Flavobacteriales bacterium CG_4_9_14_3_um_filter_32_8 | reverse complement strand
CATTTTTAGTTGATGCCAATTCCGAAGCATTTACATATAGTTATGCGTTGGTTTTAGAAGATCCAGGTTCTTCTCATTCATTAGGAGAAAAACCATTTTTTAAAGTTAATATGTATGACCAAGCTGGAAATTCTATTGCTTGTGGAGATTATTCAGTAATTGCCAATTCAGGAATTGATCCTGCTTTTATTCCCTACGGTTCAGGTCCACAAGGTTATTATTTGCCTTGGCGAACTACTTTTGCTCCACTTCAAGGATATGTTGGTCAAAATGTAACAATCGAATTTATTACAGGAGATTGCGGACAGGGAGGACATTATGGTTATGGGTACATCGATGCATCATGTCAACCATTAGAAATTATTCCTACTCAAGCAGTTATTTGTGGTGGTAATCCTGTAACATTATCTGCCCCAGCTGGAGCAGCAAGTTATTTATGGAGTCCTGGTGGACAAACCACTCAATCAATAACCACTAATGTCCCAGGAACCTATACGGTAGATATTATTCCAGTTACTGGTCCAGGCTGTGGTCTTACTTTAACTTCTACCATTACAGGATCTCCTGATTACCCTGTGGCACAGTTTACAGCAAACCCTTTGAGTGTTTGTGTCGGAACACCAATAACTTTTACGAATACTTCCTATGTTGTAGGTCCATCACTAATAGATAGCGTTGAATGGGATTTTAATTCGGATGGAATCGTTGATGATGTTAATTTTAATACCACATACACTTATCCACTTGCTGGAAATTATACAGCAACCTTAACAATTTATAATAATGGATGTATCGATGATACAACTGTTAATATAACGATATCTGCTCAACCAACAGCTATTTTTAGCCATACCACTGAATGTTTTGGAGCCACAACTGCGTTTACGGATTTATCTAACCCTAATGGTGGAACAATATCCAATTGGGATTGGGATTTTACCAATAATGGAACAGTTGATAATGCTTCACAAAATCCAACCAATGGATATCCCGCCGCTGGTAGTTATACTGTTGAATTGTTAGTTACTACCACCGATGGTTGCGTAGATTCTACCACTATGTTAGTAGTTGTTAATCCAATTCCATTTGCTGATTTTTCTGTTGCCGATGTATGTTTTGGAACCATCTCTACCTTTACTGATTTATCTACTATTTCTACAGGAGCAATTATTGATTGGCAATGGAACTTTGGAGATTTATTGACAACAACAGACACATCTAGTTTACAAAATCCAACCTATAATTACACCATTCCAGGAACCTATCCAGTAACTTTAACCATTACTTCTGATAGTGGATGTATTAATACGGTAATTGATAGTGCACATGTCTTATTTTTACCAACAGCAGCATTTACGACCAACAACGAGTGTTTCAATGCAGTCGCATCATTTACCGATAATTCAAATGGAAATGGAGGAATTATTACCAATTGGTTATGGGATTTTGATAACAATGGCACAACCGACAATACCAATCAAAACCCAACCAACTTATATCCTTCACCAAACACTTATACTATACAATTAATTGTATCAACCGGATTTGGTTGTGCTGATACTACTACCCAACCAATTACAATCTACCCAATGCCAGTAGCTGATTTTACATTTGTAAATGCTTGTTTTGGTGCAGCTATAGCTTTTACCGATAATTCATCGGTAACTAGTGGAACTATTACCAATTGGAACTGGAATTTTGGAAACAGCAATACTTCTATCGTGCAAAACCCTTCAGAAAATTATAGCTCGGAAGGAGTTTATAATGTACAGTTGATAGCTTCTACTAATAATGCTTGTTCAGATACAATAGTTCAACAAATAGAAGTTTGGCCGATACCTGTTGTTGATTTTAGTCCAACAGAAGTATGTTTAAACGCTGCTTCTCAGTTTACTGATTTGTCAACAGTATCCTCAACTAACACAACCAACAATATTATTCAATGGCAATGGAATTTTGGTGATGGAGTTGGCACAAGTAATTTGCAAAATCCAATATATACTTATACAACCGAAGGAATTTATCCCACAATTTTAACAGTAACATCAAACCATGGTTGTTTTTATGACACTACTATTAATGTAACAGTAAATCCATTACCACAAGTAATTTTTGGAGACCCAACTGCTGGTTGTGCCCCTAACATGTGTGTTAATTTTGTAAACAATTCAACCATCAATCAAACAAATCTGCCAGCAAGTATTGATACTTGGCAATGGGATTTTGGAGATGATTTTTCTTCAACATCAATGAATCCTAGCCATTGTTACGAAAACTCATCATATTCAGTGGTTAAAAATTATGATGTTACTTTAACAGCAACTTCTAATAAGCAATGTGTAACTACTGTAACCATACCTCAATTGATAACGGTATATCCAAAACCTTTAGCAGACTTTGATTACACTCCTTTAGAAACTGATATTTATGATAGTAAAATAACATTTATTGACCAATCAATTATTGCTAGCCAATGGTTTTGGAATTTAGGTGACGGAGCAACATCGACAGAAAGCAATCCTATTCATAACTATGCTGATTCTGGATTTTACTCAGTAACATTATACATGGAAAATGTTTACGGCTGTAGAGATACCACACAAAAAACTGTCCGAATAAAACCTACTTTCGCCATCTGGATACCCAATACTTTTACTCCTGACGGAGATGGAATAAATGATTACTTCTTTGTTGATGGATACGGTATAAAAGAATTACAAACTTTTGTGTTTGATAGATGGGGAATGCTACTATTTGATGGATACTTTCTTGACTCCAAATGGAGTGGTTTCTATAAAGGAAAAAAATGCCAAGAAGATGTTTATGTCTATAAAATAAGAGCTAAAGATGTGTTTAACGAATGGCACGAATATATTGGTAAAATTACCCTGCTTAAATAAAACGAAAGCCTCCTTTTAGATTAGGAGGCTTTCGTTTTATTTTTTTAATTAACTTTATTCCGTTATTATTCAAAAAATGAAACCTATTTCTTACTATTTATTTTTTTGCTTTCTATTTTTTTCAATTCTTACATCTGCACAACTCAGTTTTTTTAGAAATACATCAGTTATAGTACTCAACACCAATGGAGACACACTTAAAAATCCTTGGGCAGGTGGTTTTAACTCCGTTCAATTTTCAGAAATAGACCTTAATTTAGATGGAATAAACGACCTTATCACTTTTGATAGAACAGGCGACAGATTATCGACTTTTATTAATTCTGGCGAAGTTAATAAAGTTGCCTATACTTATGCACCCCAATACATCCAATATTTTCCAAAAATGGTAAAGTGGGTATTACTTAGAGATTTTAATTGCGATGGAAAAATGGATATTTTTACTTACTATAATGGTGGAGTTAGAATCTATAAAAACACATCAACAACAACTCTATCTTTTAGCTTAGAAAAAAATCAACTTCTTTCTAACTATCAACCTGATAGCACTCCCAACCTAATAAACTTGTACATTAGTTCGGCAGATATTCCTGCCATTGATGATATCGATAATGATGGAGATTTAGATATTTTAAGTTTTAGTGCTGCTGGTTCATACTTAGAATATCATAAAAATTTAACATTAGAAACTTACGGAATTTGTGATAGTTTACTTTTTGAATTAAGAAATCACTGTTGGGGATTTTTTAAAGAAAGCGCCAGTAATAATAGCGTTATTCTTTATGATACTTGTTCCTTTAACAATACATTCCCAGAAAAAGAAACTGAACACTCTGGGTCAACATTACTATCGTTAGATGTTGATGCAAATAACAGCAAAGATTTAGTTCTTGGTGATATGTCGTTCCAAAACCTAACACTTTTATACAACAGCGATAGTAGTTCTAATTTTAATGCATCTTTCATCACAAGTCAAGACACTATCTTTCCAGCTAACAATTTAAGTGCCTTACCAGTTAATTTAAATATTTTTCCTGCAGGTTATTATTTAGATGTAAACAATGATTCTATTAAAGATTTAATTTGTTCAACTAACTGTTATTTTGGTTGTAGTACTAAAGAAAATGTTTGGTATTACCAAAATACCAATGCCAATAACTTTCCAGAATTTAATTACATTTCCTCTTCATTTTTACAAGATGGAATGATTGAAGTTGGAGAAGGTGCACATCCCACATTTTTTGACTATAATGCAGATGGGTTGATGGATATTATAGTAGGTAATTATGGAATTCATAATACCAGCGTTCCTTTAAATTATGTTTCTTCGTTATGGCTTTATCAGAATGTTGGAACTGCAATAAATCCTTCATTTCAATTGGTTTCTTCAGATTACGCAGGAATATCTGCAATCAATCTTGATATTGCCAACGCCCAGCCAACCCTTCGATTAATTCCTACATTTGGAGATATTGATGGGGACGGTGATAAAGATATGATAATAGGTGATTATCAAGGGTATTTGCATTATTTTGAGAATACTTCAGGAGCTGGAAATCCAGCTAATTTTATTTTAAATCAAGTCCAATATTTTGGAATTGATGTAGGAAATTTCGCTGCTCCTCAACTTATTGATTTAAATAAAGATTTATTATTAGATTTAGTGATTGGATATAGAGAGGGTTATTTTAAATATTACAAAAATATAGGAACACTTAACATACCAAATTTCACCTTAATTACAGACTCACTGGGACATGTGAACACTAAAAGATGGTATGAATTTAACGGAAATAGTATTCCTTTTGTTTATGATGATGGTGGCAGTTATAAAATGTTAGCTGGTGCATCTAATGGTTATATTTATCAGTTTAATAATATCGATGGAAATCTAACAGGAACTTTTTCAATGGATTCTTCTTTTCAGAATATTTGGGAAGGGGCATATTCTGCTGTAAACCTAGCAGACATAAATAGTGATGGGAATTTAGATTTACTTATTGGAAACTATTCTGGAGGAGTTGCATATTACCAAGGTGATTTTTCAACTTATTTACCCCAACCCTCTTTTCCTAATCAAAACGAAATTAAAATCTATCCCAACCCTGTTCACGAATTAATTTATATAGATTTTGGAGATATAATCATCAACAATTCATCAATAGAGGTAATCGATTTAATAGGAAAAACCATTTATTTCGAAAAAATTACAACCAATTTTATGTCTTTAAATGTAAAAAATCTAAAACAGGGCATCTACATATTAAAAATAAATACAAAGAAAGGTAGCTATCTTCATAAGATGGTTAAAAATTAAAAATTGCTTAGTTAACAATGAAGGTAATTTACACTAAATAATCATTCCTGCACCAACAGTTTCATTGGTTCCTTCATCAATAAGGATTAAACTTCCAGTAAATCTATTATTGATATATTTATCGTATAACAATGGCTTGGTTGTTCTGATAGAAATTCTTGCAATTTCATTCATATTCACCTCTTTGTCATCTTCAATACGGTGTAAATTATTGATGTTAATTTTATATTTTACCTCTTTTATGATACATCTTACATCGTTTGAAGTATGTTTAACTGCATACTTTCCATTCAGCAGCATCTTTTTTTCATTTAACCAACAAATCATAATATCAATGTCTTGGTTAATGTTTGGTCGATTGTTATCTCTAACTAACATATCTCCTCTGCTAACATCAATATCATCATCTAAAGTAATGGTAACTGACATTGGAGCAAATGCTTCAGATAAAGAGCCATCCATGATATCTATTGATTTTATGGAAGATGTAAATCCTGAAGGTAATACGGCAACCTTATCACCAGGCTTAAAAATACCTCCAGCAATTCTACCAGCATACCCTCGATAGTCGTGGTATTTCTCCGATTGAGGTCGAATAACATATTGCACAGGAAAACGACAATCAATATGGTTATAATCACTACCAATATGTATATTTTCCAATAAATACATCAAAGAAGAACCTTGATACCAATCCATGTTTTCGGATTTATTCACCACATTATCGCCATTTAATGCACTAATTGGCACAAAATGAATATCCTTTACATTTAACTTGGAGGAAAAAGCTTCAAGGTCATTCTTAATTTTTAGATATACTTCCTCTGAATAATTGACCAAATCCATTTTATTGACACAAAAAACAACATGAGGAATTCCTAATAATGAAGAAATAAAAGTATGTCTGCATGTTTGCTCCACCACACCATGTCTAGCATCTACTAGAATAATTGAAAGATTAGAAGTAGATGAACCTGTAACCATATTTCTTGTATATTGAATATGACCAGGAGTATCAGCAATAATAAACTTTCTTTTAGGAGTTGCAAAATAACGATAAGCAACATCTATCGTAATACCTTGTTCTCTTTCGGCCCTAAGTCCATCTGTAAGTAAGGCAAGATTAACATTTTCTTCACCTTTACGTCTGCTAGTTTCTTCTATGGCATCATATTGATCTTGAAATATCGATTTTGAATCGTATAACAATCTACCAATTAAAGTACTTTTCCCATCATCAACGCTTCCCGCTGTTGAAAATCGTAAAAGTTCCATATCTAAATATGAGTTGGTTTCCATAACTTAAAAATAACCTTCTTTTTTTCTATCTTCCATTGCTGCTTCGGAGCGTTTATCATCAGAACGAGTTCCCCTTTCAGTGGTTCTTGCTGCAGCAACTTCTTCTATTACTTTTTCTACAGTATCTGCATCAGATTCTACTGCACCAGTACAAGTTGCATCTCCAATGGTTCGAAACCTAACTTTCATTCTGATTGTTGGCTCTGTTTCTCTTTGTTGAATAAAATCAGTTGTTGACATAATAACTCCGTCCCTTACAAAAACATCTCTTTCGTGAGCTAAATAGATAGATGGGATTTGAATTTTTTCTTGTAAAATATATTGCCAAACATCCATTTCTGTCCAATTACTTATTGGAAAAACTCTAAAATGTTCACCTATATTTTTCTTTCCATTAAAAATGTTCCATAGCTCAGGTCGTTGATTTTTCGGATCCCATTGCCCAAATTCATCACGATGAGAAAAAAAACGTTCTTTAGCTCTTGCTTTTTCTTCGTCTCTCCTTGCTCCACCCATAGCACAGTCAAACTTATTTTTTTCAATGGTATCTAATAAGGTAACTGTTTGCAAAATATTTCTACTAGCACTATATCCTTTTTCTTCAATTACCTTGCCTTCATCAATAGATTTTTGTACTGAACCTACAATAAGTGTTGCATCGATATCTTTGATGTATTGATCTCTAAATTCTATTGTTTCTGGGAAATTATGACCTGTATCTACATGAACTAATGGAAATGGTATTTTTGCAGGCCAAAATGCCTTTCGTGCCATGTGAGCTACAATAATTGAATCTTTTCCACCAGAAAATAACAACGCTGGATTTTCAAACTGGGAAGCAACTTCTCTTAAAACATAAATTGCTTCAGCTTCTAATTCTTGTAAATGGGTTAAACGATACGATTGCATGTGTTAAATTTTCAACTTATAAAAGTAACCATTGTATTGTTATCTATAAAACGATTGAAATAAAAAAAGAGCACTAAACATGCTCTTTTTCATAATTCTATATAATTCTAGAATTTAGCTCTAGATTTTCTTCTCTTTCTCTTATTTTTTCCAAGTACCCAACTGTGTTTCGCCTTATAAAACTTACTTCTGCCTCTTATTGCCCAACTAAAATTAATAGTTGCGGTAGCATAACTATCATTGTGTGTTGGATCGCCTCTTTTTTTGCCAGGTGCATAAGTCGAAACTTGAGGAGAGCCATTACCTAAATCAGGATTATCTGCATGAATTTGGTCTATTAATTCTTGAGTAGTTTTATTCGATATTCTATCATAATTACTTATATAGACAGTACTTACATCATCAATATAATCTGTAAAAGTGGTTCTCCAACCAATTTCCATTCCAAGCCTATATTTTCTATTTAATGTGTAATAGAATCCTAATCCGACAGGTATTGCAAAATTAAAACTGCTATAACTAACTCCTTCCGTTTTTAAAGGCTTCAAAGAAACCCATCCTCCTCCATCCATTTGTCCTTTAGGGTTACTATAAAACATCCCTACTCCACCAAATAAATAAAGGTTGAAATCCGTGCTATATCTACCTGTTCTACCAACATCGTTCACTTTATATAGGTATAATTCACCATTTAATAGCCCCTCAAACATATCATTTTTAAAATTCAAATTTCTTCCTCTTCTAGCTGGATTTGCCGTTTTTGCATCATCAGCAGAAAGTCTGATGTAATTTAATGAAGTTTTTACTCCAAATTTATTTGAAATTCGATATCGATAAAATCCACCAATGGTCCACCTTGTGTAACTCAATTTCATATCAGTAACGAAATCATTTCTAGTGCCTGCACCTCCCCCAATTTCTCCTAAATAATTTGATGCTCCAACAGAAATTCCATAATCAACATAGTATTGACTATAGGCTGACAAAGTAGTAATTAATATTAGTACTAATGTGAGTAGTATTTTTTGCATAAACGCAAATATATAAAACTTATATTAATCAAAACAAGTTTAACCTTATATAATTGATATTATTTCTAATTTCTTTTTGTAATTTCGTCTTCATTAGTAATTATTTTTTGTAAATTATGAGTGGTAAAATTACTGAATTATTTAATATTAAATACCCAATTATACAAGGTGGTATGATTTGGAATAGTGGTTGGCGACTAGCTGCTGCAGTTAGTAACTCAGGATGTTTAGGTTTGATTGGAGCAGGATCGATGCATCCTGCTATTTTTAAAGAGCACATCCAAAAGTGTAAGAAAGCAACCAACAAACCTTTTGGTGTTAACTTGCCGATGATTTACCCTCAAATTGATGAATTAATTCAGATTATTATAGACGAAGATGTAAAAATTGTGTTTACATCGGCTGGAAATCCCAAAATCTATACTTCATTTTTTCATCAAAATGGAATAAGAGTAGCACACGTTGTTCCAGGAGTTAAATTTGCAATGAAAGCACAAGAAGCTGGTGTTGACGCTATTGTTGCTGAAGGATTTGAAGCAGGTGGTCACAATGGAAAGGATGAAACCACTACTTTTTGCTTAATTCCAATGGTAAAGAAAGAAATAACTATTCCTTTAATCGCTGCAGGAGGAATTGCTACTGGCAAAGGAATGTTGGGTGCTATGATTTTGGGTGCTGATGGAATACAAATGGGTAGTAGATTTGCTGCTTCGTTAGAGGCTTCCTCACACGAAAATTTTAAAAATGAAATTGTGAAAGCAAAAGATGGTGCTACTATGCTTACTTTAAAAGAAGTGACACCAGTTAGATTAATTAAAAATAAATTTTTCAATCAAATTCAAGAGGCTATTATTAATGGTGCTTCTATTGAAGAACAACAAAAAATCTTAGGAAAAGGAAGAGCAAAAAAAGGTATGTTCGAGGGTGAATTAGAGGATGGCGAATTAGAGATTGGACAGGTTGCTGGGTTAATTGATTCTATTGAGTCTGTAAAAAAAATAATTGAAGATATCCTTATCGAATATAAAGAAGCATTAAGTGACATGAATTCAGAAAAATATTGTATATTATAAGCTAAAAATAGGGAGGAATCTCCCTATTTTTAATTATCTAATAAGAGTTAGGGTTCCCTTAACCAATTTTTCTTCTCCTTTCAAAGTCACCATTTCAACGATGTAAAAATATGTGCCATCTGGAACTTCTTTTCCAGCAAGTGTTCTTCCATCCCAAAAACCATTAAGATTATTCCAATGATATAATAATTCTCCCCATCTGTTATATATACTTCCTTTAATTGATTTTAAAAAATTACTTTTAATGGTAAATACATCGTTAATTCCATCACCATTAGGTGAAAAAATATTAGGAACAATAATAGTACTTTCGGGAAGCACTGTTAATTCTAATGTATAACTATCTCCACAACCTAAAGAATCTATAATTGTTAGCGTAACAGGATAAGTACCTGGATTGGTATATTGATTGGATGGGTTTTGTGAAGTTGATGTGTTATTATCTCCAAAATCCCACATCCATCCAATAATAGTTCCTCCAGAAGCATCTGTGAAAGAAACTTGTATTGGTGCAAACCCAGAATCTGGAGAAAAAGTGAAATATGCATTTATTTGGCTTAACAATCCAATTGAAATAGTGTCAGAAACTGTGCAATTGTTGGAATCAATTAAAATATAACTATAACTTCCTTCACATAAACTATCTAATGAAGCTACATTAATATCCCCTGTACTCCAAATTAATTGAAAAGGT
>PFUQ01000132.1:2586-10283 GCA_002790175.1 Flavobacteriales bacterium CG_4_9_14_3_um_filter_32_8 | reverse complement strand
CAATTTCCAACATTCCTCCATTTTTGGAAGTTTTGGTAATGGTTTTATCCAAGTCTATTTCTTCAGCAACACCTTCGCGAGAAAGAACTCGAAGGCGTTTTAACGCCATTTTCATGTTGCGGGTTTCCAACTCCACATCATCACGTAAATTCTTAAATGTTCTTTTATCCCAAACTTTTACAGCTCTTCTGTGTCTGCTTTCATCTTGTCCAATTCTTATTCCTTCGGGATTATATCCATAAGCACCAAAAGGAGAAGTTCCTCCTGTTCCTATCCATTTACCACCACCTTCGTGTCGTTCTTTTTGTTCTTTTAAAAGTTCCTTTATTCTTTCCAGCAATTTATCCAAACCTCCCATTGCCTTAATCTTTTCCATGTCTTCGGAAGACATCAATCTAACGCTGTTTTTTCTCAACCATTCTTCAGGAATATTCATAAATTCTTCTGAATTTATGGTTTCAATTCCTTTAAAATAAGCACCAAAAAGCTGGTCAAATAAATCGAGATGCTCTTCGCTTTTTACTAAAATGGTTCGAGATAGAAAATAAAAATCATCTACGTTATATTCAATAACTTCTTTATCTAACGCTTCTAATAATGTTAAATATTCCTGAATGGAGACAGGAATTTTGTTATTTTTTAGTATTAGAAAAAAGTCTATAAACATTATTGTTTGGTATTAATGTCCTCTAAAAACTACTTCTTTGTCTTTTTCATTTTTTAAAAGAGCTCCCAAATAAGGTGGAATTCGACCGTGATTTTTTACCTCATCTAATTCTTGAGTGGTTATTTTTCCAATCATCAACAGTTTTAGCCAATCAATTATTTCGCTGGTAGAAGGTTTCTTTTTTATTCCTCGATTGTCTCGCAATTTATAAAAAATATCCATCGCTCGTTGCACTAAATCTTCTTCTAACTTATCGTAATGCACATCGATTATTTCTTTTAATGTTGCTCTATCAGGGAAAGTGATGTAATGAAAAAAACATCTTCTTAAAAAAGCATCTGGCAATTCTTTTTCATTGTTGGAAGTGATAATAATGATAGGTCGATATTTAGCGTGAATGGTTTTTTTAGTTTCGTAGCAATAAAATTCCATTTTATCCAACTCCAACAATAAATCGTTAGGAAATTCAATGTCGGCTTTATCAATCTCATCTATCAACAAAACAACTTGCTCATCCGCTTCAAATGCTTCCCATAATTGTCCTTTGATAATGTAGTTGGAAATATCATTTATTTTTTCCTCTCCGAGTTGCGAATCTCTTAATCGAGATACCGCATCATATTCGTATAATCCTTGTTGAGCAGTAGTGGTAGATTTAATGTGCCAAGTAAATAATTTCTTATTTAATGCTTTTGCTATTTCATACGCCAATAATGTTTTACCAGTGCCAGGTTCACCTTTTATCAATAACGGTTTTTCTAATTGGATAGCTGCATTTACTGCAATAGACAAATCTCTTGAAGCGATATAATTTTCTGTTCCTTTAAATTGCATATTTTTAATTTTTAGCAAAATTAAGCTTTAAGTTTATTGTAACTAATCGGTTTCTAAAATATAGTGTTGGGGGTGGTAATTAGTCATTGGTCACTAGTCATTGGTCACTAGTCATTGGTGCATTTGTTTCTTCTAAGTAGTTTTACTCAATAAAAATAGAGGATGCTTACCTAGTAAATTTCAGTTGTTTTGCTCTTTTATAGTCTTGTTCTTCAAGCTACATTTGGAGTACAAATTCATAAAAAGAAGAGCCATGAATAACAAAAAAAATTTATCAGCAACATCAAGCACCAATTGGTTGTTAATTTTTACGGTATTATTTGGATTACTGTTAACTTCATTAACCATTAATGCTCAATCCATTAACCAAAAAGAAACTTTTAATTCAGCAGTAATTAATGATTGCACGATAAAAGAATTTACAGCAAAAGTAGTCAACAACAAAATCTATTTTAGGTTTTTAGTAGTTGAAAATAGGGATAACACCAATTATACCTTAGAAGCTTCAACTAATGGCGATGATTATTCTCCAATACTCCAGAAAGAAGGTTTTAAATCACCAAATGGAACTCCATTGTTATATTGTTATTCGCTTGATTTACACGATTTTAGTGACAATACTTATCGAATAAGAAGAGTTACACCTGATGGAGTAAGTTTTTCTAATAGCATTGAATTTAATGACATTGATAATTTATCATTAACGGCTCAAAAAAATTAGTATTAATTTAATTCCAATTCAAAAAGAAGATGCCTCAGTTCATTTAGAATCAATGCTGTTGCTCCCCAAATAATTTTTCCATTAAAAACAAAACTCGGAACTTTTAATTTTGTATTGTTTGCTAATTTAACTTCATTTTGAACCAATTCTCTTGTATTTATTAAGTCGGTTAATTTTAATTCTATCAACTCCTCTACTTCATTATTATCAATGTTAAATTGTGGAAGATAATTAATAAATCCAACAATTGGAAAAACCAAAAAATTACTTACAGGAATAAAAACATTAGTTAATTGTCCAATTACCTCTATATCTTGCATTATTACCCCAATTTCTTCATTGGTTTCTCTTAGTGCTGTATGATAAATATCTTTATCGGTTTCCTCTACTTTTCCTCCTGGAAATGAAATTTGACCGCTATGTTTTCCATCATACTGACACCTTTGAGTTAAAGCCAAATAAATTTCATTGTTTTTTAAATAGAACAAAATAAGCACGCCACTTTTTTTTGCATTTAAAATGTCAACTTCGGTAAAATCCACTTTTCGATATGGGGCAACTTCGATATGGGCAACTTTTCCAGGAAGTTCATTTTGTAATTTTAGTCGTAGCTGTTTTTTTAAAGTAAGCATCATTTCTTAAAAACTTCTTCTATTTTTTTATAACTAAATTCATCTTCTTGATACAGCATCAGCATTGTTTTATCGGAGGTAAACTCAATTTTGGTATAATTTAACGGTAAAATAATTTCGTTTTTAAGATTTATTATTCCATCATTTTCATCTAATTGAACCAATAAATAATCTTTATTTATCCATTCCATCGATTCATATTTCTGTTCAAATTTAAACGAACCTTTTTCATCAATTAATCCATATTTTCCATCACTTTTAACAATTGCTACTCCTTTATAAAATGCAGAAACAGCTTCAAAATTATAGGGTATTTTTAATTTGGTATCGAAATCACAGTACCCCCATTTTCCTTTTCTTTTTATGGCGATTAAATGATTAGAGACATCACCAACATCTTCAAAAAGAGCAGGGATAAACTGAACTCCAAGTGTATCTATTAATCCAAATTTATCTTCCTTAAAAATTCTTGCATAACCCTGTTTACTGAATAATCCCCAATTTAAAACTCCTTCTTGATAAGGAATTTTTATAGGAATTTTTACGGCACCATTTCCATCAATAAACCCATACCAATTATCTTTTACAACCAATGCCAACCCATTTTCTATTTCAGAAATTTGAGTGTAAATTGATTGAACTATGTATTCACTTTTGGTATTAATAACACCAAATAAATCTTTTTCTTTTACACGAATAAATGTATTTTCTAAATTATCTATCCATTGGTATTTAGGTTTTACCACGTAAAATAAGTTGGTATCGATAATTCCATACAAACCATTCTGTTTTACATAAGCAATTCCATTGCTAAAATCTCCAACAGATTCAAATTGTAAACCGACTTTCAAATTGCCTTTTCGATCTATAAAACCATATTTACCATTTAATTCGATGGAGATAAAAGTGTGATTAACTTCTCCAATTTCATCATACATAATAGGAACGATTATTTCCCCAGACCTATTTATTAGTCCAAATTTTTCATCTTTACTTACTATTGCTAATCCATTAATAAAAGTTTCAGCATCATCATATTCAAAAGGGATAACAGGAGTATTTTTTTTGTTGATAAATCCCACTTTTTCATTCAATTTAACAGCAGCAGCTCCTTCAGAAAAATTACCAACCCATGAATAAATAATTGGTATCACTTCATTTAATTGCTCATCAACAAATCCCCATAAATTATCTTTTCTTATTTTATAATACTTGGTGTTGGCTAAAATAAAGTCTTCGTCTAATTCTTCTTTAAATGGGTAATCGGGAAACTGAATTAGAAATGCTTTAATGTTTTGAGGAGTTTTTATTTGAGTTGCTAAATTATAAATATTTCTCCAAGCCTTTTCTACCAATCTATTGCTTGGATATTGTTTTACAAAAGAGTAGTACTCTTCAATAGTTTTATGTTGCGTAAAAATTTCATAAACATTTTCTTCTGCTTGTTTCACATAAGAATTAGTGGGATAATCATTCATAAATTTTAGATTACTCTCCACCGTATTTATATTCGTATATTCTTTAAAAAGTTGTTGTTCGTATCTGATATTTACTTCATTGATTTGTTCAGCATTGGGATAAGTGGTTACGAAATTTTTATAAGCAATAGAAGTATTCATTTTTTTAGCAGTTTCGAATGCTATTTCGTTTCTTTTTTTAATTGCTTGATTTAGCTGGATAGCTTCGGTATTCTTACTAATAAAATAACTGTAAGCTTCGATGGTATTTAGTCCCACAGCATACGCAAAGCACAATTCATCAACAATAGCTCTTTGTTCACAAACACTAATGCTATCAACACCCAATGATTTAATTTTTAACTTTTGCTTTTCAGCAGTTTTTGTCCAGAAAGCATCCACAGAAATTTTTGAATAATGTAACGCAGAATCTAAATTGTAAAACGGATTATTATTTCTAGAGTAAATCACACTTAATCCATAACCTGCAGCAGCTGGCTGTTTTTTTAAGGCTTTATAAAATAGTTTTTTTGCTTTAAAATAATCATGCATTTGGAGTGCTTCAAATCCATTGCTAATAATACTAGATTTGACGTTTAATGAAAAAACAATTAATAAAAACAGCGTAATTATTATCTTTGTTACTTTGTACATTAACAAACTATTTCGAAATATTCTCGTAAATTTATAAGCAGCTAAATTAGTAATACTAACTTTCATCTAAAAGATATTACCCCAACCATTCCATTTAAAATGAAAAAATATTGTTCAATTATTCTCTTTATCTTTTCAATAATACTAGCTACTAGTTGCAATTGGTTTAATGGTAGTAGTAATAAAATTATTCATAAAGACCTCGATAGTATTATTACTGATGGTAAATTAAAAGCATTGATTAATTATAGTTCAACTAGTTATTTTATTTATAAAGGGGCACCAATGGGGTTTGAATATGAGCTCTTAAAAAAATATGCCGACCATATTAAAGTGGAATTGGAAGTAATTCCAATAAAAAACATGGATAGCATATTTTTTAGCCTTAACAAAGGAGTTGGAGATGTTGTTGCTGCTAACTTAACCATTACTCCTGAACGGTTAAAAGACGTTCAGTTTACTCATCCTATTATAATTACTAAAGAAGTATTAATTCAACGGAAGCCAGATGATTGGAGAAAATTAAAAAAGGCTCAACTTCAAAAGAGTTTACTCCAATCGCCAAAAGATTTAATCAATAAATCAATAACTGTTCGGGAAGGTTCTTCTTTTTATACACATTTAAAAGACCTTTCTGATCAAATTGGTGGACCAATCAACATCAATACAGTGCCAGGAGAAACTACCATGGAACTATTGATAGCACAAGTTTCTGATAAAGAAATCGATTATACTGTCGCAGACAAAAATATAGCAGTTGTTAATCAGTGGCAATATCCTAATATTGATGCTAATTTAGTAATTCGTTCTGATCAAAGAATAGCAATGGCAACTCGTATTAATTCTGATAGTTTAACAACTTCTATGAATAAATGGTTATTAGAATACCAAAAAACTAAAAATTTTAAAATGCTTTACAACAAGTATTTTAATAACCAAGCAGCATTTAATAAAAGAGTGAGTAATAGATATTACACTTTAATTAGCGGTAATATATCCCCTTACGATGAACTTATTAAGAAACATGCTCCGAAAACAACATGGGATTGGGAATTATTTGCAGCATTGATTTACCAAGAATCTCACTTTAACAACGATGCTATTGGTTGGGGTGGTGCTTTTGGTTTAATGCAATTTATGCCAGAAACAGGGGCTAAATTTGGAGTTGATAGTTCTTCATCTGCCGAAGCAAACATTATTGCAGGTACTAAGTACATCAATAACTTGAATAAAATTTGGGAAACTAATGTTACAGATAGCTTGGAACGTATAAAATTTATTTTAGCATCTTACAATGTTGGTCTTGGTCATGTATTAGACGCTCAAAAACTTGCTGTGAAATATGGAAAAAACCCTACCCTTTGGGAAGATGTTGGTTATTATTTACTACATAAATCGGAACCAAAATATTACAACGACGATGTGGTAGAATTTGGTTATTGTAAAGGTTTTATTGTTTATGATTATGTGAATGAAATTATTGAACGCTATACTCATTACAAAAACATGATTATCGAAAGTGAGTTAGCAAAACAATAATCACCTACAAATAGAATTTCTGAATTTAAATACAAAGGTTTGTTAATACAATGAATGACCCCGAGGCAGAGTATCGAGGTATCGTATTGCTCGATGCAACGTACACGAGTATATTACAATTTTTAAGTTCGAATATTCGAAATTAACGCTAAATCAAGTTATTAGTACTACCTCGCTGTTTGTAGCTTGTAAAAGGTCAAAAAGTCCACTTTGTACTTTTGCTCCAAAAACCAAAAAAGCCTCAAAGACAATGTCCTCAAGGCTTTTTTGTGGTGGTGCCTCCAGGAATCGAACCAGGGACACAAGGATTTTCAGTACGCTCTACGAAACACTAAATATTGTCTGAAAGCTTTGCTATTATTGAGCCGTATTGATTTTATCGAAAAAGGTAAAAAGTCCACTTTTATGCGATTTTGTGCGAATAAGTACACTTTAGAATCCACTCTATACATTCTTAAATGCACGGGCTTTGAGCTCTTGTTCAGCCCTTGATAATCCATATTTTGTTGCAATATCTTTCCAAGTTCGAACAGCAGTTTTTACTTCATTTATTATTTCTGTAGCACGATCTTTTGATAATCGGAAAAACTCATGTACTTCCATAGCAAGTGCTAGATCCAAGGAGTTATCGTTGTCAGAGATATTTAGTTTTAATCCAGTACCAGTTTCAACAGGATTAATGTCGTATGCAGGAGATAATAACCAACCAGATGCTGAAAGTATAAAACCATGATTTCTTAGATGGTCATCAGTATTTGAAACACAGATATTAAATACAATTCTACGCCATAACTCTTCGAGATCATTGCTGATATTAGCTCCATTTTCAGAAATAAACTCAGCCAGTTCTAGATAGCTTATTCCATCATCATGATCTTGCCCATCTGTATAACCTAGCATAGTCATAGCTGATGCAAAATGTATTCTTTCTCCATCTGTTGTCCTGTCAAATCGTTTAGTTAGAAATGTGTAGTGGTTTGATGAGAATTTTTGTGCTTTTGATTCGGCCATTTTAATACCAGCTGCAATGGCTAGTTCATACGTAACCATTTCCCATCCACCAATATTTCCTTCATCATTTCTACTTGGGAACTTGGCAATCCATAAACTTCCATCTTTTCCAACAATATTAGCCTTTGGTCTAGCACCACCCAAAGAAGCCCCTGGTGCAATGAGCATACTTAACCATTTCA
>PFUQ01000132.1:0-2530 GCA_002790175.1 Flavobacteriales bacterium CG_4_9_14_3_um_filter_32_8 | reverse complement strand
AATTCGCTAAGTGATGCCCATGGCGGACTTGCTAATTCTCTATTGTCATTTAAAAAGGAACCATCCATAACTAACTTAAATCGTAATGCTCCCATTCGATGTCCATCAAATACACCTAATAGATAATCGGTTTCAAATAGGTTTTGTTCTGCTCTTTCTTCAATTTTTGCCATTGCCGCTTCTCTTCTTCTCATAAGTAAGCGTCCCCATCGGTCAGGAGAGGAATCCAAAAACAATCCAAAATTCTTTTGATCAGTACCGAGATGTTGCAATCCTGAATATAGTTGTAGCTCAGGGTCGATAAGTTGAGCTTGGTCAGATGCTAACCATGTACTATTGTACTCAAAAGAAAAGATTTCTTTTCCCTTCAATCTCTCAGAATATAACTCTCCCATCAAGACTGGTTCTTCCATTCCTTGCCAATTTGCGTAAACATATACGCACCTTTTATTTTCCTGTTTAGCCATTTATTATTTATTTCGTTTAGGAGCTCTTTCCTTGGTAGTCAAATTAGCATCTTGGAGTTTCCGTCCAAGTTCATCATCCTTTGCTAACTCCAAAAAATCTTCACCTAAACGAAGTGCCATCAGCACTTGTAAATAAGCACCAATACTTACCCCTGGGTCACCATTTTCAATATGGTAAAGCGTTGTTCTGCCAATGTTTGCTCGTTCAGCTACTTGTTCACTACTTAGTTTGCGTCTTAATCGAGCTAACTTAATATTCTCACCAAACTCAATCAGTATTTTTCGTGCCTTTGGCAATAAAATTATCTTCTTGTTAGCCATAATGTTCGTATTTACGTGCAAATATATGTATAATTGTTCGTATTTACAAACATTATCATTAAAGCTTTACTTTTTTACGATTTTGTGCGAATATGTACTACTTACTTTTCCGACTATAAAAAATTCTGAGATACGAGGTGAAATGGAGTCTTTAATAAGGATGTGATAGGTTCCGTCTTTTAATTTGAGTAGTTCAAAATTAACTTTAGTGGTATCAGATGAGGGAAGTTTTATTTGATAAATTTCTTTGTCTTTGCCAATAAGCATAAGGCGGGGTTCATTGTTCATGTCGTGTGTAACTACTGAATATGTTAATGAGTTAAGATGTCTTTTTAATTCAACTAAACCTTCCAGTTTGTTTAACGGTGGGTAAATTACAGCACTATCTTTTACGTAACTTCCTTTTTTGTATATTTCAATTTTAGTGAACCTATTGTACTCATCATATTTATACCATAAGCCATCTATGAATTTATAATTTTCGAAAACACCTTTTTTTGATAATTGATAGTATTTATTAAGTGTTTCATGATAACCAAAACCATTAAAATATCGGCTAGAATGTTCAAAATCAATTATGGTATCTTTTTTTTGCCCAAACCCATTCAATCCAACTATTAGGAAAAATGATATGATAATAAGGTTTTTCATTTTATTTTTTCAATAATAGCATTAATAGAAGTCTCGTCAACTTTTATTTTTTTAAGGATGAACTTTATTTTTTCAATATCTTTCTTTTTTTCTGCATCATCATATTTTTTCATTAAACCACTATGGTAAAGTCTTTCATTAACAGTCATTCCACTATAGTCAAGTTTCTTTTTAAAAATGTCAAATAATCCCATCCTTCGAATGTACAAATTCTATGGCAATTATGGAAAAATTATTACTTTTAGAGGATGAAGAATTTATTATTAACAATTGCCTTAACCTTTGTCTTATTAAATGTTGCAAAGGCAGATTTGGGGGTTCCAACAATCCAAGCTATTTGTAAAGTAACGTTTGATGACACCACAACAATAGAAGGAATTATCTCTTTTGGTAGAGGTGGATACGACTACTCTTATAGGCCTTCTGGGTTTTGCTTACTTCACGAAAACATGGTCTACCAATTAATATTATACAGCTTTCCTTTTGTGAAATGTACACCATATAGTTGGGGAGATTATAGGAATGGTAAATCAAAATTGTTTTATGCCGACAACCAAGATGCCCAAGGCTATCCCATGGGGAATTACGAATATAATAGTTCGGATAGTATATTAACCAAGACAACTGAATTGATAGAAGCGTATAAACTCAGTGATAAAATGATTCTTTATTTATCTATTCCTTATCACTTATATGTTGGACCAGATAGTGAAAGTATATTAATCCCTGTTAAGAAAATATTATCAGTAGAAGTGGTGTTAAATCCAAGTCAAGTATGGTTGAATAAAATTGAAGAGGCACGCAAAAAACTGATAGAAGAACAGAAAAAGGATGCATGGGAAGATTATTTGGAACCAGTATGGTATCACGAAATAATTGGAGATGAAAAACAAGTGACGTATTTGAAACAGTATTTTAGAAATCAATAATTAATAATCCATTTCTATTCAAGCAAAATCAAACGTTTCATATTTTTTTACCTTTAAAAGATGAAAAATAGACTTTTAATAATACTAATTGCACTTGCTTTTGTTGGGTGTCACTGCAACGTACACGAGTAAATTACAATTTTTCAGTTCGAATATTCGAAA
>PFUQ01000169.1 GCA_002790175.1 Flavobacteriales bacterium CG_4_9_14_3_um_filter_32_8 | reverse complement strand
AAAAGTTTCATCTAATGGAACTTCAGAGTTGTAAGTAACAAAAGAAGAATCATCTTCAGCTGTTTTAAACTCTCCTGCGGTTTCTTCTATCCATTTTTTGGCTTCAGCAATATCCGCCACTGAAGGCGTAACTTCAAATTTTACATATTCAATTTCTCTTGAAGCTTCTTGTTTATACTCGTTTTTATGTTCGTTGTAATATGCTTGTAGTTCTTCGGCAGTAACAGTAATGGTACTATCGTTGATAGATACATAACGTTTTGCTACGAACTTTATCGTTCTATTTTCGGTTTGATCAACATAAGTTCTTTTTTGCATACTCGTAGTGGCATACATTCCCTTTGTTAGCAAGTTATTGTATTTTGTTGCTATTCTCTCTTTTTCAATTCCATCTTCAAACTGTAACCATTGGTTTTTGTTTTCAGCTGGCATGGTTTCTAAACTCTTTAAAAATTGTAATACCTGTGATGGATTAAAAATTCCAGTATTAGGGTCGGTAAAGGCTTGTTTAACTTGTGGGTGAGGGTCGCTTCCTTGAACCATGTCGAACAATTCTTCGGGACTTACTGCAATTCCTAATTCTTTAAACTGGCTTTCTAAAACTACTTCTCTAATCAAGTCGTTCCATACTTGTTCTTTGTATGAATCTCTAACTTCGTTAGTTGCAGATGTTTTATTTTGGGCTTCCCATAAACTTATTGCCGTTTCTAATTTTTGATCAAATTCTTGACCAGAAATCTTAATGTCTCCAATTTCACCTATGGTATTGTCTGCTCCACCAAAAAGGTTTCTTATTCCATCTGTAGGCAATAAAAATGCAAGCATTGCAACACCTACAATGATTAATACTAAAGACGATTTTTCTCTAATTTTTCCTATTACTGCCATTTTATTTATACTATTTGGGCTGCGAATGTACGATTGTCAATCGATAAATAAAAGTGTTGAGCAATAAATAAAGTACTAGTCTATTTTTCTTTTTTTCTGCCTTTACCGGACTTTCTTCCACCAACTGAGCTTTTAGCTCCTTTATCGCCACCTTCTTTTGGGCTAGCATTAACTGATTTGTAACGTCTTTTTGTGGATGAAAAAACAGATTTGTTTTTCTTTTGAAGTTTTTTCTCTGATATGGAATGACTGTATAATTTACTTCTGGATTTTGTTCTTGGTGGTTTTGAGGAATATACGTTTGGACCTTTTTTTGTTTTCCCAGAAAAAGAATCTCCGTTAGGTGCACTAGTAGAAGTAGCCCCTTTATTTTTCTTTTTCCAAAACTGCCCGTAACTATTGTTTGATGTAGCACAAACTACAAAAAGACAAATTAAAATAGATATAAAATTTTTCATATAAAGAAAAAATTCCTTTTTTGGAGCCTCAATAATTCCAAAAAAGGAAAACAGTTAATTACTAAAATTTTTCAAATTACGGTAAATGTAAGAAGTTGGATAATTAAAGATGCATTTGTAAGCAATAATAATTATTAACAACACTTATTTTAATTGTTAATAAGTCCCACTAACAATGATAGTTTAACTAAAAATTAGAGAAAAATTTCTACTTATGAATGATAAATTGAAAGCCTCTTCCATGAATATTCATTATTTCTATACTTTCATCTTTACATAAATGTTTTCTTAGTTTTGCAATATAAACGTCCATGCTTCTTGCATTAAAATAATTATCATCTTCCCAAATGGCTTTTAGGGCATAAGTTCTTTCTAACACTTTTCCTTCATTGATGCAAAACAACCTCAATAAATCATTTTCTTTAGAAGTTAATTTCTGTAATTCTTCACCTATTTGTAGTATTCTCTTATTATAATCAAAGGTGTATTTTCCAATAATAAAATTAGTTTGTTCTTGTTCTTTATTATCATCAATCGATCTTCTTAGTACTGCACTTATTCTTGCTAAGAGTTCTTCCATACTAAATGGTTTGGTAATATAATCGTCAGCACCAGTCTCAAAACCAAGTAATTTATCTTCTTTCATTGATTTTGCAGTCAAAAAAATAATAGGTATTTTATCGTTAATCTTCCTAATTTCTTTGGCTACAGCATATCCATCTTTTATGGGCATCATTACATCTAATAAACATAAATTATAAGTGCCTTTAGCAAATAAATTAAATGCTTCTTCTCCATTAGCTGCCAATATGGTATGATATCCTTTGGCTTTTAAATAATCGCAGAGTAAATTACCGAGATTAGTATCATCTTCGGCTAATAATATTTTAATATTTTTTTGCATAATTATATGTTTTCGTTGGATTTAAATGGTAAATAAATATTAAAGGTTGTTCCTTTGCCAAAATCACTGGTTACGCTTATTTCTCCACCATGTTTTTCTACAATTGCCTTTACATAATTTAACCCTAACCCAAATCCTTTTACATTATGTACGTTTCCTGTTGGGACTCTATAGAATTTTTCAAAAATCTTATTCAAATTTTCTCTTTTAATTCCTATGCCATTATCTGAAACGGACAATAATATTCCTTCCTTAATATTCCTTGTACTAATATTAATTAAAGGACTTGCCATGGTATATTTAATGGCGTTATCTAATAAATTGTAAATTAAGTTGGTAATATGAACTTGATCTGCGGCAATTAAACTATTGATAGCTGTTAAATTTATAGTAATACTACCTAATTTATTTTTAACTTGAATTAAGATATTATCTGAAACTTCATTTATTATTTGGTGTAAATCAAATTCTTCTTTCTTTAATTTTAAATCTCCTTTATCCCAAGTTGCACTTTTTAAAACACTTTCAACCAACAAACCAAGTCTTTTGTTTTCTTGACTAATCATTCCTACATAATTTTTACGAACTTTTTCATTTTTTAACATATCCTTGTCATTTAAAGCTTCACAAGCTAATGAAATTGTGGATATTGGGGTTTTTAGTTCATGAGTCATGTTGCTAATAAAATCGTTTTTAATTTCAGAAAGTTTTTTCTGTTGAAATATAGTTTGAATAGTAAAAGTAAATGCCCATACGATTGTTATCAGTAATAAAACCGATGTTAATAACATCAACCACATGGTTTTGAGTAAATATCCTTTTTGATTCGGAAAATATACACTTAAAAAGTGCGGTGATTCTAATATATCATTTGGGTACAACTGACAAAAAAAATCGGATTGTCTTATTTTGTTAACATTAGAAACAGAATCAACAATCACTTCATTACCATTATAATCGAAAACACCATATTGATATTTTGCTTTGATATCTCTATTTATAAACTCAGATTTTAATAACGAATCTAATAAGTTTTTATCAATCCGTTCTTTAATAGCTCTATATTGATTGGTTTCAAATAAATTCTCGAGCATTTCATTCAATACTGATGATTGATTATTTTGGGGTAAAACAAATGAATCGGGGTTATTCGAATCAGTAACTGTAGTGTTTTGCCCATTTCCGTGAATGCTAAATTGGAAACCTATAAGTCCATTTGGTGAAACAGATTGTATCGATTGCTGATATAAAGTTCCATCCTTAGATTGTTTTTCACTTACTTTATAGGTAATCCCATCTTTTTTAATAAGAGAAGTAGTATCAAAATTGTTGTTTTGTAATGTGGAATTCAACTTATTTATCTTTTGATTAAATAATTGTTGTCCTTTTTGGTGAGCCTTTATTCTATTTACTGCATCAATTTTTTCTAATTTATTGGCAACAGTAAATAATGCTGACCTAACATTTCTATTAAAATCTTCTTCTTTTAACTTAACGGCATTATCTATCCAATAAATTTGAATAGCCACCAAGCCTATTAAGGCCGTGGTAATAATTCCTATTAAGACATAGATATATTTTTTTTTCATTCTTAACAAAAATACGTTTAATGCCTATAACTACTAAAGGGTTAACAATTTTTAACATTCGTTAACTGTGTTTTAACATTTTTGCAGCAGGTTAGGGTTTACTTTTGAATAGTTAATAATTTTAGTTAGTAGTATTACCACCATAAACAACCTTCCTGTTTAGTTAGTGCAAAATTAAAGCCCCATAATAATTGGGGCTTTTCTTTTTATGCATAAGCAATGGTAGCCACATAAACTTTACATCCGTGTTGAATTAGAACCTGAGCACAAGCCTCAATTGTTGCTCCTGTTGTCAAAACATCATCCACCAACAATACAGATTTATTATCTAATTCATTTCCTGTAATATCAAAAATTTCTCCAACATTTTCCCATCGATTATACCTACTTTTTTTTGTTTGAGTTGTTGAATCTACTTTTCTATGTAATGTGTTTAAATTAATAGGAATATCCATTGCTTCAGAAAGTCCTTTTGCAATCCATTCACTTTGATTATAACCCCGTTTCTTTAATTTCTTTTTATGCAAAGGAACCGGAATAATATAATCGATACCATTAAAACTAGTGGATTGTTTTAATTCTTGACCAAATAAATTTCCAATAACACTTCCTACTTCCTTAACGCCTTTATATTTTAATTGATGTAATAGATGTTGAACTTTCCCTTTTTTACTAAACAAGTAAAATGAAGTTGCCATTTCTATGGGAACTCTTCCCCAAAAAATTTTATTGACTGGGTTTTCTACATCAAGATGAAAATTTGTTTTTGGAAGATTTACTATACAAGTAGTACAAATAATTTTTTCGTTTTTTAAGAGTGCTTGGTTACATGCACAACATAATTTTGGAAATATTAAGTTAAAAAAATCGTTAAGCATATTGTTTCTTTATACACAACCAAATATGTATAACTTTATAAATTGCAAAAAATCATTCCTTCAAAATAACCTAATTTTGAAACATTAAAAATAGGTTTAAAAATGGAAAATAAAGAAGAAAAAAAATCTACACCAAAAAGAAAAGGAAATAAAACTAATATATTTTTAAGTATAATCATCCTTTTATTATTTGGATTTTGTGGTTATTTAATTTGGCAAAATTTACAGCTTAAAAAATTACTTGAAACTGGTGAAATTGCTTACACCGAAGTTACAGATGAAAGAGACCAAGTGAGAGGTGAGTTAGAAGAAATGCTTGCCAAATACAAAGAAATGGAGACTAACAATGTAGCTTTAAGTGCTGAACTAGAAGCGGAAAAAGCAAAAATTGAAGAATTAATTAAAAAAGCCAAAGGGAAAGACTGGTCTATTTATCAACTAAAAAAAGAAACAGAAACCCTTCGTACAATTATGAAGGGTTATGTTGTTCAAATAGATTCTTTAAATCAAATAAATGGAAGGTTGACACAAGAAAATGTAGTAGTAAAAACAGAACTCAATTCAGAGAAAAATAAAACCAAAGATTTAACCGAAAAAAATGAAAATTTAACTGATTTAGTTACAGTTGCTTCTTACCTTAAAACTTCTAATTTAACGGCTTATGGAATTAAAGTGAAAAGCGATAACACTGGTAAAACTACTGATAGAGTAAAAAAAACAAACAAGATACGAACCGAATTTACTATTTTAAAAAATAGCATTACTATACCAGGCTCAAAATTGATTTATGTTAGAATTCTAACTCCCGATGGCAAAGTATTATCAGAAAAAACAGACGATAGTAATAAATTTGATTTTAATGGAGTTAGAGGATTATATTCTGCAAAAAAACAAATTGATTATAACAACGAACAAATGAGCTTAACTATTGATTGGAAAAAAATAGAAGAATTTCCAGTTGGAGAATATAATGTTGAAGTTTATGCTGATGGAGTTGATATCGGAAAAACAAAATTTTCTTTAAAATAAGACATCACTTTTATGTTCAATTGTTCACAAATTTTAATTAAAATGGATCTCACTTATTTAGTCAATTGGGATAATTATTACAGTAAAATAATTGATATCATACTTTTTTACGGTCCACGACTGGTAGGAGCTGTATTTGTTTGGATTATTGGAAGTTTATTAATTACCGCTTTAGTAAAGGCATTTGACAGGCTTTTGACCAAACGAGAAATCGATATTTCTTTAAAACCTTTTTTGAAAGGAGTCGTCCGAATCTTGTTAAAAATCACGCTTGCAATAAGCGTGTTGGGAATGTTGGGTATCGAGATGACTTCCTTTATCGCTATTTTAGGTTCTGCAGGTCTTGCAATTGGTTTAGCACTTTCTGGGACTTTACAAAACTTTGCTGGAGGAATTATTATTTTAATTTTTAAACCTTTTAAATTTGGAGACTTTATTGAAGCTCAGGGGCATAGCGGAATTGTTTCTGAAATACAAATATTTAATACCATTTTAAAAACTGTTGACAATAAAACCATAATCATTCCAAATGGTGGTTTAGCAACATCTTCTATGGTTAACTATTCTGCAGAAGAAAAGAGAAGGGTGGATTGGAAATTTGGCATCAGTTATGGTGATAAAATTGAGGTAGCAAAAGAGGTATTATTTAAGCTACTGAATGAAGATGAGCGAATTTTGAAAACACCCGATTTACCATTTGTTGCTGTATCGGAATTAGCAGATAGTTCAATAAATATTGTAGTTAGAGCATGGGTAAATACTCCTGATTATTGGGACGTTTATTTTGATATGAATGAAAAAGTATATCGTACATTTTCGAAAGAAGGACTGCACATTCCTTATCCTCAAATGGATGTTCATGTACATCAACAATAAAGTACCTGGTGCATTTTTCTATATTAATTTCCTTTTAGAAATTATTTAGTTGGGGTTTTTTGTTGTTAATACTTAATAACAAAATAGTATTAAAGAATACAAACAAATTAATACCAACCTGTGTTTCAAGGGTGTCTTCGGTAATCATGGATAGTAAAACGATACTAAAAAAAGCAAGATAAAGGTAATTTTTATACAGTTTGGTTTTAAATATAGGATAAAATAGAAAGAGGATAAACCAAATGATACCCATCGTACCAAATGTAACTCCATAAGTAAGGTATTGATTATGGGCTCTTAGTCGGTGCTGAGGTTCTAATTTTGAATCCTCTTTTTTATACTGAAGATTAAAAGCATCTTGCACATCGCCAGTTCCTACGCCCAACAATAAATTATTTTTAATAATGTGAATTGCCGTTTTACAATATTCCCAACGCATTAAAACTGAATGACCATTAATATTTCTTCCACTTTTGTAGGAATCATATTCCCAAATTATTTTATGTAAACGAGTACTAAAACTATTCATTGTTAAGTATTTGTAATTTGATATGCCATTTTCTATTGCCTTCACTTCCTCATCGGTTAATCTATCTATTGCTTCTTTATCTTTTCTTTGCCCCTTGGAAGTAATAAATCGAATCAGGGTGTTTTTTAGCTCTTGTTTTTTTAAATCTTTCCCATTAAAATCAATCTTACTTTTATTATTCCAAGCTTTGGAAAACTCCTCTAAAGAAATGTTTTTATCAACAAAATATCCATTTTCTTTAAGGTTACTATTAATAGCTTTTGCATCTTTAACGTAAGGATTTCCTTCAGTAGTTAAAGGAATTTCTTTTAGTTGTGTAACATTATTACAAGAATAAAAATCGTTGATTGCATTTTTAATAATAACAAAAAAAACAACAAAACTAATGGTAACAAATAATATGGATAGTAGTTTTAAACGTTTGTTCTTGGACAAAAAACCAAAAACTACAAGTAAAACAGGAATAGTTAATAAAAAAACAACAGTACCAGTAAATAAATTAAAAAGATACAATGAAAAAAGCAACCAAATCGAACTACAAAACCAAATTAGTTTTTCCCTTAGTGATGTTGCTTTTATAAAAAAATAGTAAGAAAAAAAAAGTGCTAATGCAATTTCTAGCCCAAATCGAATGTGAGAATTAAAACGAGAGAGTTCTCTAGCATCTATAATAGTAATGTTAAGCCCACCAAGGAATACAAATAATGACCAAAAAGAAGCTGACAGTACACCAACGCTATAAATTTTTAACAATAAAGCAAGTTCTTTTTTGGTTAAAGGAGTAAATCCCGAAAAATAAAAGGGGAGAAAAAATAGGGGCATTTTTCTTCTTACATCATCAAGAGCATAGTCAAAATTACTTGTATAAATTAAACCTAAAAGAGTTAAAATATAAATGGAACTTAGTAATAATGCTATTTTGTTGGCATAAAAAGTTTTCAATTTTAGTAAAACGTTTCCATCGGCTAACCAAACTAACAACAAACCAATTAATCCTAATGATATTAATGGTTTGGATAAGGATAATCCAATAGCTATACTTGATAAGCACAGTAAAAAGTAAGTTCTTGTATTCAAAAATAAACCTTTCATTTTTAATAATCTCAAGCAATTTTTGTCCAGAATAAACGAAATTACTTTTTGGTAATTAATGGCTTTTCATTTATTTTCTTAGCTAACATTCTATTTTTAAAGATATCACAAGCAACGTATATGGCTTGTCTAAACGAGTTTTCTGAAGCTTTATTTTTTCCAGCTATATCATAAGCAACTCCATGGTCTGGAGATGTTCTAATAATGGAAAGTCCTGCAGTAAAATTAGTGCCATCATCAAACGAAAGTGCTTTAAAAGGAATTAATCCCTGATCGTGATACATGGCTAAAATAGCATCAAATTTCTTATAATTACCTGAACCAAAAAAACCATCTGCAGCATAAGGTCCATAAGCATTAACGCCAACGCTTTTAGCATTATTAATAGCTGGAATGATAATGGTTTCCTCTTCTTTTCCTATTAAACCAGTATCTCCAGCGTGTGGATTAAGCCCTAAAACAGCAATTTTAGGTGCTACAATGCAAAAATCTTGAGTTAACGCACGATTTAATATTTTTAGTTTTGAAAAAATAACATCAGCAGAAAGTTTTCTAGCCACATCACTAATAGGAATATGGTTAGTGGCAACTCCAATTTTAACGTTTTCATTTACCATTAACATGATGGAGTCTCCTTTAAATTTATCTGTAAAAAATTCCGTATGACCTGGAAAATTAAATTCATCGGATTGAATATTTTCTTTGTTAATTGGAGCGGTAACAATAGCATCAATTAACCCTTTTTCTAAATCATTAGTTGCAGCAACAATTGAGGCTAAAGCGTATTTTCCAGCTTCTTTGGTAGATTCTCCAAATGTTATGTTTACTTCCTCTTCCCAACATTCAATAAGGTTTGGTTTCTTTGATGAAGCTTCTTTTACCGATGTAATTTTATTAAAATTAAAATCATGTAATTCTAATGTCTTTCTATGAAAAGAAGCAATTTTAGATGAGCCATAAACTATTGGAGTGCATATTTCGAGCATTCTTGGGTCATAAAAAGTTTTAATAATAACTTCCATGCCAATACCATTCATGTCGCCAATTGTAATCCCAATTTTAATTTTAGAAGCTTCTTTTGTCATTTTAGTAGTTTTTTAGGAAATCATAAAACAATCTAACGCCAACACCAGTTCCTCCTTTGGGGATGTAATTATTTTGTTTTTTTAAAAAAGCAGGTCCAGCAATATCTAAATGTATGTATGGGTAAGTTGTAAAATGTTCTAAAAATTTTCCTGCAGTAATTGCTCCACCCATTCCATTTCCTAAATTGGTTAAATCTGCAATGCTCGATTTTAATTGTTCGTTGTATTCGTCCCAAAAAGGAAATTCAACAATTCGTTCATACACTGTATTTCCGCTTGCTTTTAATTTATTCATTATTTTTTCTGGAGTATTTCCCATGGCTACTACTCCATAATGACCAATCGCTGCAGCTGCAGCACCTGTTAATGTGGCGATATCAATCACCAATTCTGGTTTATATTTTTGTGCATAACTGAGTGCGTCTGCCAAAATCATTCTTCCTTCAGCATCTGTGTTAAGGACTTCAACAGTTTTTTTATTGTGCATGGTAATAACGTCTCCAGGAGTATATGCATTTCCACCTGGACGATTATCAGTAGCAGGGATTAAACCTATTACATGAACTGGAAGGTTGTTTTTTGCAATAGCATAAAACGCCCCAACAACAGCAGCCCCTCCGCCCATATCACATTTCATATAATCCATGGAGTTTGGGGTTGGTTTTAAGCTTAATCCCCCTGTGTCGTAAACAACTCCTTTTCCAACCAAGATGATGGGTTTTTTATTTCTGGCATTTTTGGGTTTCCATTCCAGTACCGAAAAAGTTGGAGGATCAATACTTCCTTTGTTTACCGCCAATAATCCACCCATTTTTAAAGCTTCTATTTTTGCCTTCCCAAAAACTTCAACTTTAAACCCAGCCTCTTTTCCTAACTTTATTATTTCTTTAGAAAATTGAGCGGCATTTAAAAAAGATTGTGGTTCATTTACTAAATCACGAACGTAATTTGTGGCTCTTATGATTTCAACAAGTTCCTCTAATGCTATTTTTGAAACTTTTCCAAGAATATTGATGGTTGTACAAGAGTTTACTTT
>PFUQ01000225.1 GCA_002790175.1 Flavobacteriales bacterium CG_4_9_14_3_um_filter_32_8 | reverse complement strand
TCGAATTATTACTAGATAAAGATGAACAGTTTTAACCTCATAAATGTTGCATAACTTTAAAAAGGAGTTACAACATTCACACATTCTGCTTGTTTGATGACAGAAATGACCAAGCTGCAATTAATAACATTAAAGTGATAAAAAGTCCGATTGATTTGTTACATTTGGATTGAACGTATAGGTTAATTATGGACAAATTAAAATTACAGGAGGAGCGAGGATTGGTTTAATAAACGCTACTTGTCCATTTGCTAAGTTGACTGTAGATGAAAACAAATTAGAATTAAATGAAACAATACTTGGAAAATTTATTTTCGACCCGACAGATATAATTTCTATAGAGCCATATAGCATTATTCCTATACTTGGACAAAGAATCCGAATTCATCATCATGTGCCTAAATATAATCATTGCAAGAGATAAAACCAGTTTAGACATCTCTTGGCTCAAAGACAAATCATTGGCAGACCTTGATAACTTGCCCGACCCCGATGTATTAGCAAACGACATCATTGAAAATTTAGAAGCTGGATTAGAAAGTTTTAGGGAGATAATGGTAGCATTAAACAAGAAATAATTATTCCATGGGTGAACTATGTCAACTTGTTGAAAAAGATGGGATAGCGTCTGTTTATCAATGTATTCATTTTAATGAGTCTATAAAAAAGGAATATTATGTTGGTGATGATTTTTTAAGTTTAAATCAAGAAAAAGAATTACAAACTGGTGAGTTGGTTGACAGAATAAAAGATGCTGGTTTTTATGGATTTATGCCAAATCTTGTACAAGAACTAACAGCAATTATTGGTAAAGAAAATTATATTTATGATGGTTATGAATTTGGAGGAGATGAAATTAATTTCTACTTTTTAATTGCCCAAAAAAATTATCCTTCAATAATGGGCAAACTAACCAATTGGAAATCATTCAAAGAATATGAAAAATTGATGTGGTTTGAAATTAAAAAACTAGGAATAGCTAACAAACAATTTTGAACCAACTTCTAAGCAAACAACTTTTTCAACTCAGTTGCATCACCAGGTTTCATTTTTCCTGCCAATATTAAACTCAATTGTCTTCTGCGTAGAGCTCCTTCAAATGCCTTTATTTCGTCTTCTGTTTCGGGTGCTACTTGAGGCACTTCAATAGGAGTTCCAATTTGATCTACAGCAACAAAGGTGTAGTAGGCATTATTGCTCAACGTTTTTTCGCCTGTTCGGTGGTCTTCAACAAAAACCTGTATAAACACTTCCATCGAAGAATTAAAAGAACGAGTTACTTTAGATTCTAAGGTAATAATATCACCCAATTTTATAGGATGAGTAAAAGACACATTATTTACAGATGCAGTTACTACTGTTCTGTTGCAACAACGATGCGAAGAAATAGCAGAACAAATATCCATTAAATGAAGCAATCTTCCTCCCATTAAATTTCCTAATGTATTGGTATCGTTAGGTAAAACGATTTCTGTCATTATTGCTTTGGTCGATTCTGCAGTTTTTGTTTTCATAGGTCAAAAGTATTACAATTCATCTAAAAAATCACGGATTAAGCGAAAACAATCTTCGAATTTTGTTAAAGGTAAAGTTTTGGCAACATCATCAACATCATGATAAGCTGTAATTCCTCCCATGGTGTACATAAAAAAAGCAGGAACTCCTTTTTCTGTAAACCAATAATGGTCGCTATTAGCAGCTTTTCCTCTTTTTTTAATTGCTGTAACATAGTTGTTTTCGGCATTAATTTTTTCAAGCATTTCGAACTGTTGGGGTAAAATAGCCCCGTTAACAATCATCACTCCGTCATCTCCTGTTCCCAACAAATCTAAATTCATCACAAAATTGATTTTTGTTAAGGAGAAAGTAGGATGTTCTACAAAAAATTTTGAGCCCAATATTCCAGCTTCCTCAGCACCAAAAGCGATAAAAACCACTGTTTTTTTTGGAGGGTCTTTATGGGTGTAATGATAAGCTAAATTTAATAACATGGCGACTCCGCTTGCATTGTCATTAGCTCCTGGGAAAAAAACATCATTTCCCATTGCCCCTAAGTGGTCGTAATGAGCGGAGACAACTATAAATGAATCTGAAAATTCTGTTCCTTCCACATATCCTATTACATTTTGCGATTGATATTTGCTTTCTAGTTTTTGATTTATTTCAACCGTAATGGATAGATAATCTCTGTGGATGCTTTCTCGTTTAATTCTTAAAATGGCAAAATCATGATAGGTAGAGGATAAGCCTTGTGTAAGTTTTTTATTTTCTAACTTTATAATTCCAGCAGCTCCAAAAACATTGATTTTGAGCAATTCAAATAGCTCATTTCCTTTTTCAACTCCTTCATCATCTATCACTATAAATTTATTGGAGAAAAAATTGATGTGTGCCAATTTTTTTAATTCTTTTTTGGATGGCACATTGTCTTTATTGTACCAAACCAACTTAAAAGTGCCAGCTAAACTACCCGATTTTGCATCCACTAGATAATCTTTTCCTGCAATTAATTTTGTTTCTTCAAAACTAACAGAAAGCTCACCAAGAAAGGTGTTGATTGGGTAAGTAAAAGTTTGAAAATAGGTAGCATCAAATTGTTTCAATCCCAATTTTTGATATTCATTTGCAAGATAATTTGCAGCCTTTTTTTCTCCTTCATTAACAACTCCTCTACCATTAAAAAAACTGGATGTTAACGTATCAATTACATTTCTGGCGTAAGTGATGTCTTGAGAAAAAACTGAGCAGTGAAAGAGAAACTGAAAAAGTAAAAAAGTAATTGATTTTTTCATGGTTATAAAAACCTGCGTTCAACAGAATTTAAAAAAGATAATACGTTCTCATTTTCGTAATCCCAATCTAATTTTGAGAGAATTTCTTTAGCATCATCTAAGGAGGAACAATTATCAATAGCCTTTATTAATTCGTTAAAGGCATTCATGTCTTTGTTAAAAAGTTCATTGGCAAATAAATAGCGATCGTTTAGTGAAAAAGCATCAATTAATTTTTTAATCGATTTTTGTTTCAAGTTATCTTCTACTGTTATTATTTGCTTTTTGATAGCAACGACATTGTGCTCAACAATTATTGTGTCTTCTTTTTCGATGATAAGCTCAACAGGTTTTGGTTCTGTAGTTGATGCAATGGATTTTTTAGTTTTTTTCTCTTGTTCTTCCAATAAATATTTTAAAACCATAAGCGATTCGTGAAGTTTATTTACCTTTGCTAATACAAAGCTGATTTCTAAAGAGGGTATTGATTTATTTTCTGAATAAGAGTTAGAGTGTTCAACAATATTTTCTAATAAATGATTAATCTCTTTGCGTAATTGTTCAATTTCCATAATTTAGACGGCTATTAGCATTTTTAAAATAATGGCTAAGTTAAAACTAATAATTTTTTCTTTTTGTATTAAAAATGTAAAATAGTTAAAACAAAAATAATGTTTTTAGAGAATACGATAAATTCTTCTCAAAAAAAAGGTTGGATAGAGGTTATTTGCGGATCTATGTTTTCTGGAAAAACAGAAGAATTGATTCGCAGAATGAAGCGTGCAAAATTTGCCAAACAAAATGTAGAAATTTTTAAGCCCACGATAGATACTAGGTATGATGACGAAAAAGTAGTTTCTCACGATGCCAATGAAATTCACTCAACACCTGTCCCTTCATCATCTAACATACTTATTCTAGCTAACAATGTTGATGTAGTTGGAATTGATGAAGCTCAATTTTTTGATGAGGGCATTGTTGCTGTATGTAATCAATTAGCTGCTAGTGGCGTTCGGGTAATTGTCGCCGGTTTAGATATGGATTTTAAAGGCAATCCTTTTGGCTCAATGCCCGATATAATGGCAAGTGCCGAATACGTTACTAAAGTTCATGCAATTTGTATGCGATGCGGTGAATTGGCTCACCATTCTTACCGAAAAATTGAAGAAAAAGAATTAGTGCTGTTAGGAGAAGTTGATGAATACGAACCGCTTTGTAGAAATTGTTTTAATAAGGAAAATAAAAAACATGAGTAAGTCCTTAGTCTACGATACCACCCTAGAGATTAATATGAGCAATTTAGTTTCAAACTTAACTTATTTTAGAAGTTTGCTTTCTCCAAAAACCAAAATCATGGTAATGGTAAAAGCTTTTTCTTATGGATTAGGAACTTATGAAGTGGCTAAATTATTAGAAGAAAATAAAGTTGATTATTTAGGTGTAGCCAATATTTATGAAGGAATTGAATTGCGAAACGCTGGTATTCACTTACCTATTATGGTTATGAAGCCAGAAATAGATAGCTTTAATTTAATGGTTGAATTTCAATTGACTCCTGCCATTTTTTCGATACATGCACTCAATAAATTAATGGTAACTTTAGCTGCCGAAAAAAGATACAATTCCAAAAACCCTTATATAATAAGTATAAAATTAGATACTGGAATGCACCGTTTAGGTTTTGATGAGCATGAAATTGAAGAATTAATTCAAGATTTAAAACAGCACACCAATCTTAAAATTGAAAGCATTTTTTCTCATTTGGTAGCAACTGATGAGGAAAAACACGATGAGTTTACACAACAACAAATAGAACTATTTAATAAAATGGCAGATTCCATTTCCAAAGAATTTAATTATCACATGGATAGACACATTTTAAATTCTAATGGAATTATTCGTTTTAATGCAGCCCAGATGGATATGGTTCGATTAGGAATTGGATTGTATGGAGTTTCCTCTGAGCTCGCTTCACAACGTAAATTATTGTCAGTAAGTTCTTTAAAATCAAAAATTGCCCAATTAAAAAACATCAAAAAAGGAGAAACAGTTGGTTACAATAGAAATGGCTTAGCAACAAAAGATTTAATAACAGCAACAATTCCAGTTGGTTATGCCGATGGGTTAAACCGAAAACTGGGAAATGGAAACTGGCAGATGATTGTTAATGGAAAAAAAGTTTCAACTATTGGCAATGTTTGTATGGATATGGTAATGATTGATGTTACCAATGTGCCATGTAAAGAAGGGGATGAAGTTTTTGTTTTTAGTGAGAATAATTCCATCGCCGAAATGGCAAAATGCATCCATACAATACCCTACGAAATTTTAACCGCATACTCTCCAAGGGTAAAACGAATATTTGTTAAAAAGTAATTTTTTATTAACTTTTCTGATGAGTATCATTATTTTTCGCAATAATTTAACGAAATTTGCTTTCTCGTTTAAATCAGTATTAACTTAATCTTTTATATTATGAAAAAATTATACAAAAATCCTTTTAAGGTATTTATGCTAATTGGTATATTTTCCTTATTGTTTAACTTTAACACCTTTGCACAATTCGGTTGTGGTTCAGGAGTTGTGCTAACTAATGGTTATACCCAATTGGCGATAACTACACCAGGAACCGCTGGAGTTGAAGATTGGAATATCAACCCAACAGGAACTTCAATAAATGCATCCTATTGGGATGATGATGTATATTTATTTGAATATACAGCAGGTGCAACTATGGAAACAATCTCTATGGTCATTTTCACAAGAAACACATGGAACGGCATAGGTATTTTTGACGACTGTATAGGAACAACTTTTAGTAATGAATTAGATGCAGATGGCTCTAGTACAGGAAATATTTCTAGAACCGTAACTGCAACAATTGCTGCTGGAAATACTGTTTATATCGCCGTTGGTCAGTGGGGAACACCAAATGGGTTAGATTTTGATGTAACTAATTTTACTGTTACTCAAATTCTTTGTCCAACTCCAACAATTTTAACTGCCACTAATCTTACATCTACATCTGCCGATTTAGGTTGGACAGAAAATGGAACAGCAACTACTTGGGACATTGAATTTGGAATTGCTGGTTTTGCACCAACAGGCACACCAACCATTGTTGGAACAACTACTAACCCTCATAACTTAACTGGTTTAACAGCTAATACTGCTTACGATTTTTATGTAAGAGCAGATTGTGGTGGTTCTGGAACAAGTGCATGGGCTGGTCCATATTCATTTACCACCTTGTGTGCTACTCAATTAGCAGGAACATTTACCATTGGTGCCGCTGGAAATTACGCTACTTTTACCGATGCGGTCAATGCATTAGTGTGTGGTGTTTCTGCCCCAGTTGTTTTTAACGTACTAGCTGGTTCAGGTCCTTATAACGAACAAATAACTATCCCTCAAATTACAGGAACAAGTGCCACCAACACTATCACTTTTAATGGAAATGGAGAAACGATTACTTTTTCAACTTCAACTTCACCCAATAATTATATTATTCGTTTAGACGGTGCTGATTATATTACTTTCGATAACTTAAATGTAGTTTCTCAATCCACCACCAACAACTTTGCTATTCATTTAACAAATGATGCCGACTTTAATACGATTAACAATTGTACGATAGATTTAACTTCTACTTTTTCCAGTACAGGAACTACCAATGGTGGTATTGTTGTTTCTGGAAGTTTAACAAGTATTACTAGTGCTGGTGTTTCTGGAGCAAATAATACTTTTACCAACAACACAATAATTGGAGGTTATTATGGAATTACTATTAATGGTTTTTCTTCTGCCGTTAATTCATTAAACAACACTGTTTCTAATAATAATGTTCAAGATTTTTATTCTTATGGAGTTTATTTAAGAAGTATTTCTAATTCCACAATAAGTAATAATGATATTTCTAGAATGACGAGATCTCCTCTTACTACTTTTTATGGAATCTACTTCATCACAAGTGGTGAAAATAACCTCATTGAAGCTAACGAAATTCATGATGCTTTTACAGGTGTTGGAGGTATTTCTACATCAGCTTCTTATGTGATTTATCACAGTAGTGTTGATGCTACAATAGGGAACGCTAATAAAGTAGTTAACAATCTTATTTATAATATTAATAGTAATGGAACTATATACGCTTTATACAATCTTGGAAGTGATGGTGTGTATTACTATCACAATACCGTTTCATTAGATGATGCTGCTTCTACAGCAGGTACGACAAGGGGTTTTTATCAAACTACTACCGCATCAGATATAGAATTTAAAAATAATATAATAACCATTACTAAGGGAGGAACAGGAATAAAATATTGTATCTATTTTGCAGCAGCAACTTCTACTATACTTAGTAATAATAATGTTTTTTACATAAATGCTCCAGCAGGAACAAATAACTTGGGTTATTATACTGCTGCACAAACAACATTAGTAGATTGGCAAACTGCTTCTGCAGGAGATGCTAACTCGGCTGATGTAGATCCTATATATGTTAATATTCTATCAAATAATTATGCTCCAACTAATGTTGCTATTGACGGAATTGCTGATAATACAGTTGGTGTAATCAATGACTTTTTTGGAATTGCAAGAGCAGTTACTCCTGATCCAGGTGCAATTGAATTTATGCCTCCAGCATGTGTAGCTCCATCGGCTTTAACGGCTACAAATATCACCGCTACTTCTGCTGACTTAGGTTGGACAGAAAATGGGTCTGCTACTTTATGGCAGCTAGAGGGTGGACTTACTGGTTTTGTTTTAGGAACTGGAACATCCGGAAACGTTCCTTTTAATCCTTTTAATTCCACTGGTTTAACTGCTAATACTACTTACGATTTTTATGTAAGATCAATTTGTGGGCCTGCCGATACAAGTACTTGGTACGGTCCTTATACTTTTACAACTTTATGTAATGCAATGGTTGCTCCTTGGAATGAAAGTTTTGAAAATGCTGGTACTATTCCAAGCTGTTGGAATCAAGGTATCGCCAATGCCGAAGCATGGAAATTTTCAAATACTGGATCAGGTAACCATTTAGGTAATAATGGTACTATGGGAGGAGCAACAACAAGTGGTGCTTATTTTGCTTGGGTAGATGATTCATCACCAAACAGTTTGAATACCACTTTAGAAAGTCCATTAGTTGATGTGAGTGCTTTAACAACTCCAGAATTATCATTTTATTTAATAAGCAACAATGAAGGGGTTACCAATGTTGATTTTTCTATTGATGTATGGGATGGAGCTGCTTGGAACGTTGGTTTTTACACCCATAACACCAACACGGTTGCTGGGGCTTGGGAAAAAATTGTTGTTAACCTTTCAGCGTTAACCATCACAGGAAACATACAATTTAGATTTATTGTAAACGAAACTAATGGAACTGATTTTTATGATGATGTTGCTATTGATGATGTGGATATACATGAGATGCCTGCTTGTCCGGCACCATCTGTATTAACTGCAACAAACATTACTTCAACCTCTGCAGATTTAGGCTGGACAGAAAATGGAGCTGCAACTACTTGGAATATCGAATGGGATACAACAGGATTTGTACAAGGAACAGGAACTTCTGTTATTACAACAACAAACCCTCATAACTTAACTGGTTTAACAGCTAACACTACTTACGATTTTTATGTAAGAGCAATTTGTGGACCTGCCGATACAAGTACTTGGTACGGTCCTTATAGTTTCTTTACTGGATATTGTACACCTGCACCATCAAGTGTTGATGGATTAGGAATAACCAATGTTACCGTTGGAACTATTAACAATACTACTGGTGCTGAGCCTGGTAATTATGGCGATTATTCAAGCCAAATAACTACGATTGCTCAAGCCACTAATGTTACTGTAAATATTACTTATGCTACAGGATACACTTATGACACTAAAATTTGGATAGATTGGAACGATAATTTAGATTTTAATGATGCTGGTGATGAGATTTATGTTGGAACATCGTTAGCAACAAATCCAACAACATTAGTTGCTAGTTTTACAGTGCCTGTTGCTGCACCTCTTGGAAACCACAGAATGAGAATTGGTGGTCAAGATATTGGCCCAGCAATTCCTTGTTATACTGGATCATATGGTACGTTCGAAGATTATACTGTAAATGTTATACTAGCACCATCATGCTTAGCCCCTTCGGCTTTAACAGCAACGAATATTACAGCAACTACTGCTGATTTAGGTTGGTTAGAAAATGGAACTGCAACTACTTGGAACATCGAATGGGACACCACAGGATTTGCTCAAGGAACAGGAACTTCTGTTATTACTACTACCAATCCTCATAACTTAACTGGTTTAACACCTAACACGACTTACGATTTTTATGTAAGAGCCGTTTGTGGTGCTGCAGATTCTAGTATTTGGGTAGGACCTTTTACTTTTACAACCCCTTGTTATTCAATTACTTCATTTCCTTATTTTGAAGATTTTGAGACAGGAAGAAATTGTTGGACTGAAAATAATACAGCCAATGGTTCATGGGGTTTTGGTACTCCTGCTATGACGGTTATTAATAGTGCGGCATCTGGCGTAAACGCTTTTGCAACTGGTAATTTAACGGGAACTTATAATCCAAATGAAAACTCAATGGTAACAAGCCCAACTTTTGATTTTACTGGTGTTAATAACCCTAAAATAGAAATGAAAGTGTGGTGGAATGCAGAATTTAGTTGGGATGGAGCTGTTTTACAATCTTCTATTGATGGTGGTGGAACATGGCAAAATGTAGGTGCATTTGGTGATACAGTAAATTGGTATACTGATAATACTATTAATGGTAACCCAGGAGGTCAACCAGAAGGTTGGTCAGGAAGGAACTCAACAAGCAATGGCTCAGGTTCTTGGTTACTAGCATCACATTTGTTAACTGGATTAAACAATCAAAGTAATGTTATTTTAAGAATAGCTTTTGGTTCAGATGGTTCGGTTCAAGATAACGGTTTTGCCTTTGATGATGTACATATTTTTGAAGCAATAACTTGTTCAGATCCATCCAACTTAACTGCATTTAACATTCAGCCAACTTCTGCCATGTTAGATTGGACGGAAAATGGAACAGCAACAACATGGAACATCGAATGGGGATTTCAAGGATTTGTTTTAGGAACAGGAACTCCTCAAGTAGTTTTGGCTAAACCATACTTATTGCAAGGGTTAATGCCTAATACTCCTTATGATTATTATGTGCAAGCTGATTGTGGAACTGATTCAAGCGGATGGGTTGGTCCTTACACATTTATGACTCCTCCTTGTATGCCAATTGGCTTATATTTAGGTGCTGATACTACATTATGTTCCAACCAATCATTAACATTAAATGCACCTACTACTGGTCCTTATAGCTGGTCATGGTCAACAGGACAAAATACACCATCAATTGTTTTAGATACTACTATTTTAGGTGGTAATGGAGTATATAATGTTTCAGTTATTGTTACAGATTTTATTACTGGTTGTATCTATGTTGATGATATTAACCTTACTTTCTCTCCATGTATAGGAATAAATGAGAATAATGCATCATTAAATTTTGCTATTTACCCAAATCCCAGCAATGGTTTGTTTACAATAATAAATCCATCTGGCGAAAACGCAACAATTGAAATAATGAACATACAAGGGCAGGTAGTTTACAAAAACAATAGTAA
>PFUQ01000042.1 GCA_002790175.1 Flavobacteriales bacterium CG_4_9_14_3_um_filter_32_8 | reverse complement strand
ACAAAATTTTCTCTTTGACTTTTTTATCTGTAAAATGAGAATGCGGAACAGCATCAAAATATTTTTCAACTTCTTGCTTCAAAAAAAACAAGAACTTATTTATTGACTTATGTGTGTATTCGGACTCTTTGACAACTTGGTTTTTGTTATCCCAATCCTTTTTCAAAATTTTTTCACCAGTAGCAACTTTGACTTGGACATCTTTTTGCCTAAGAACAAGGTGTATTGGAAACCTTTTACTCTTATCTGCTTTATCTAAGTAGAATTTTACATTTATCATATTGCGGACATTTTTACGGACACGGACAAATTTACGGACAAAAATGAAACAAGCAAGAAAAAAGTAAATTATTTTGTCTCAGAGTGAAATAGGTTTACACAAAAAAATGTAAAAAGAAAACTATTCTGGCAAATTGGTAATTCAGTAATTGATTACAACAAGCTTCGTTCTAAAGTAGGAACAGTAATAAGTTCTATCGATTTTTTAAAGTTCACCAATTCTTTTTTCATGTGTTCCTTAATGTTTTCCGATTCTTCTTGCATTTCGTATATTAAGCCTTGATAATAGGTAATTCCACTTAATAAGTTTTCTTTAAAACCTTCAAAGTAGTTTATTTTTTTGGTGTTCAAAGAATCTAACGAATCATTAATTTCTTTCTTTAAATAATCGATGTACATGCCTATTTCCTTAATAAACATATTAGGACGGTAGGTGTCGTTTAACAAGTTAATTCGTCCATAAATATGGTCAACCATTTCTTGTAGGGTAGATTTTTTAGAAAAATAAGCCATGTTCGGTCCTGGACAAACAGCTATACCTTCACCATCAGCTTTTCTTAATAAGTTGTTTTCTGTATAAGCAGTCATCACCAAACCAGTACACAAGCAAGTTTTAACAGTTATTTTATCATACTGTTTCTTATATTCTGCTGGAGCAAGGTGTTTAGCATCTAACTCGGCAATTTTTAATTTTTGGTATTGTTTGGAAGAAAGACAAATTGGTCGGTCAGTAAATTCGGTATTGTATAGTTTTAAATATTGGCTTGGGCAAGAACTACCAGGTGTTCCAGCTGCAATATTATAATCTCTTTCGCTATCTTTAGTATTTCCTATTACGGTATTAAAAGGAACTCCAATAGGAGAAACATCGCTTAAATACAGGTCTTTTTCACCAGCATTTTGTAATAATACACGTGTATTTTCGTCAATGTTAACCGCCTCAGGCACCAATAAAAAAGGTGTTCCCCAGCCTACACGATCAACTTTGTAATAATCTAATAAAAATTGGTGTTCATTGGCTGTTCCCACCCCACCTTGAGCAGTGATAAACATATCTAAAGGTTTCGAAAGTTTTTTTCTTCCCATATTCATTAATGCGTCATTCAATATCTGGTGAACTTCACTAATTAATGTTTCTTTGTGCTGTTTAAACTCCTCTAAAATAGGTCCCATTAAATACCCATCAGTTGCAAAAGCGTGTCCTCCGCAATTTAAACCAGATTCAATTCTATATTCGGTTACCCAAATGCCTTTTTTTGCTAAAAATTTTCCTTGAATAAGTGCTGAACGATAATCACTCACTTTTAGAATAATCTTTTTGTTCACTTGTTCATTTTCGTTGGGAAAAAAATCTTCGAAATTAGCGACATAACTGTAAAGACGAGGGCTTAAGCCTGCTGACAAAACCAATCCAGAATCTAAATCACTGTTTGCAAAACCACGTAATGCGGCATGAGCATCATTCATTATTTGAGGTAATTTTTCACCTCCCTTAGCATAATTATCTTTATCTAACTTAGTCATGATGTTAACATCAATAGCACCATGAGAGATATTGTCTTTTAACCACTGTTGTATTTTCTCAATCACAGAAGAATCACTTTCTCCCATCATCCGATTATATTCTTTTTTAAGGTTCGAAAAATCTGGTAATAACTCAAAATATTTGGTTAATTCACTGCCTTTTTCGAAAGAAGCATTTTTTAATTCCTGAAATTTATTCTTAACCATTTCATTCATCAGGTTAAGGTATAAAGTAAGTCTGTTCGCTCTTCCGTCAATATCACCTTTAGAAACTGAATAAAAAGGCTTGTTCAATTTTTTACAATAAAACTCCCTCATTCTTTCTGCTAACAAATCATCTCCTAAAGAGACAACAGAAGAAATTCCATATTGAGCAACTTTAAGTGGTGTGTCAATTGTAAACCCAATTCCCATAACAGGAATATGAAATGTATGTGTTTTTTTCATGTATAACCGATGAAATAAAAAAATATCAACTGCAAATATAGGCAACTTAATGGTTATTTATATCGGTTTTAAACTAAAAGATTGTTTTTTGTGCCAACAAGGAAGTGTTTTTTGAAAGTGTTTTTTGATTTTTTTATCCCTATATAATATTGCTAATTAGTATATTTGACAAAAATTAAGTATACTAAATATGAAAAAAATAGTTATAAGTTTTATTGGTTGCTCATTATTACTCTTGTTTTCTTGTGGTGATGACGAATCAAATGTTGCAACAAGTAAAAGCAAAACTGCAACTAATGGAATTGGAGGTTGTATTGATTTTGCAATTGCTGAAAAATACCAAACTTTAGATCCGATAAAAGTTACTGATGTGGTTTCTTTCCATATTGTTGGTCAAATATATGAACCATTAGTTAGGTTTAACGAAAAGGAATTAACAATTATGCCTCTTTTGGCTGAGTCTTGGGTAATTGAAAAAAACAACCTTATTCATACTTTTAAACTAAAAAAAGGAGTTCATTTTCAAGATAACGCTTGTTTTAAAAATGGTAAAGGTCGTGAGCTAAAAGCATCGGATGTCATTTATACTTTTAAAAGAATATATACGGGTGAAGATGGAAATTATGCTTATACATTCTTAAAAGATAAAATTGTTGGTGGTGAAGATTTTAAAAAATCTGGGGGAGAAATAGCAGGTATTAAAGCAATAGATGATTATACTGTAGAATTTACATTAACTCATCCATTTCCAAATTTTTTGAGTGTTTTAGCCACTGTTGGAACTGCTATTGTATCGCAAGAAGGGATAGAAAAAAATGAAGTGGTCGGTTCTGGACCATTTACCTATAGTAAAATCAACGATAACAAACAAGCTGTTGTTTTAATAAAAAATAAAAACTACCACATTGCAGATGATAAAGGGTATGCACTTCCATATTTAGATTCTGTTGCTTATCATTATGTAGAGTTAGGGCAACAACAGTTAGATTTATTTATGAATAATAAGTTGGATGTTATTACCAACATTCCTCCAGAAGCTATTAAAGGGATAGTTGAATCGCAAATTGCTGATTTTCAAGATAAACCAGTAAAATTTATTTTAGGAAGATATCCACAATTAACTACTTCATTTTTAAGTTTTAACACAGCTATTGAGCCTTTTAATAACGTAAAAGTTCGTAAAGCAATAGGAATGGCTATTGATAAAACAAAAATTGTTGATAAGGTTTTAAAGGGAGAAGCTTTTGGACCTGGAGAACATGGAATTGTTCCACCAGCAATTAAAGATTACGATTTTTCTTCAGTTGTTGGATTAGACTACGATGTTGCGAAAGCCAAACAATTATTGGCAGAAGCAGGATACCCTAATGGAAAAGATTTGCCTAAACTTTTATTTACTGTAGGAAAAGGAAACACCAATTTGAGGGTGGCTCTTGAAATACAAAAGCAATTATTAAGCAACCTAAATATTAATGTTGAAATTTCGTCCTTATCTTTAGCAGAAATGAGGGAAATGAATAGCCACTCAAAAAATCACTTGATGCTAAGTGCATGGTTAGGAGAGTTTCCAGAACCATTAAGCTTTTTATCGTTGTTTTATGGAAAAAATGTTCCTACATCAATAGATTTGCCTTCTTTCCCGAATGAATCCCGTTATAAAAACGCTAAATTTGATAAACTTTACGAACAAGCACTAATAACAATTGATAATAAAAAAAGGTACGAACTTTGTTTATCAGCAGACCAATTTATTGCTATAGATGCTCCAGCAATTCCACTTTGGTACCACGAAAATTATCAATTAATTCAATCTAATGTTAAAAACTTTCAGGCTAATGCTATGAAGATCCAATATTTAACTTATGTTAAACTGATGGATGCTTCGATGGAAGTGGCGGAAAAATAGATAAATATGCTCAATTATTTTCCGCAATAAAAAATATTGAAATCATAAATATTTCAGTTTATCTCTTAACCTTTATAGGATAAATTTTGATATTTGTATATTACAAATTCTGAGCAGTAAGATAAGTGTATGTGGTTTAAACTTTCTAGATTAATATTAAGAAATCGTCTTCTGATTTTAATTTTATTAGGATTAGGAACGGCTTTTATGGGGTATCGTTCTCAATTTGTCACTATGAGCTACCAAATGGCTCAAATGCTCCCACAATCTGATACAACTTACATCGAATACGAGCAATTTAAAAATAAATTTGGAAAAGACGGAAGTATTGTAGTTGCGGGAATAAGTGATAAAAATTTATTTAAACTAGCTAATTTTAATGCGTGGTATGACTTAACTTATCATATCAAAAACATTAAGGTTGATTTTGTTAAAAATGGAAAAGATACTATCGTTAATGGAATAACCGAAGCATTATCTATTGCAAATTATTATTCTTTAAAAAAAGACACCGCCGAAAATCGTTTTGACTTTGAACAAATAGTAAAGAAAAAACCAGAAACACAAGCAGAATTAGATAGTTTAAAAGATGTATTAAAAAATCTTCCATTTTATAATGGATACTTATTTATAGATTCATCTTCCACTACTTTAATAGCCATTACTATTGATACCAACGTGCTCAACTCAAAATACCGTGATGAATTATTTGAGCAAATTGATGCGGAAGTTTTGGATTTTGAGGTAAAGACAGGAATAAAAGTACATAAATCGGGGCTTCCTTATATTAGAGCGAATTCCACTACCAAAATGAAAGATGAGATTCAGTTATTTATTCTCTTGTCTGTTTTAATTACAGCTCTTATCCTATATCTATTTTTTAGGTCTTTTAAAGCCATGCTATATTCTATGTTAGTAGTTTGCGTTGGAGTAGTTTGGTCGTTAGGAATTCAGTCCCTTTTTGGGTATCACATTACTATTCTAACTGGATTAATTCCTCCACTTATTATTGTTATTGGTATTCCTAATTGTATTTTTTTATTAAATAAATACCACACCGAATATAAAAATCATGGCAATCAAATAAAAGCATTGAGCAGGGTTATTCAAAAAATTGGAACTGCTATCTTTTTAACCAATACAACAACTGCGATTGGATTTGCTACCTTTATTTTTACTAAAAGCTCTATATTGGTAGAATTTGGAGTTCTTGCATCCATTTCTATTATTCTTGTTTTTTTTCTATCCTTACTTATAATACCTATTGTTTTTAGTTTTTTAACTCCTCCAAAAAAACGTCATATCAAACATTTGGAGAATAAAAAAATGGCGAAAATTATTATGGGTATTGAACATCTTGTTAAATATCACCGAAAAGCTATTTATATGGTAACCATTCTTATTGTTTCAATAAGTATTTATGGGATTTCTCTAATTACCACTACAGGAAATATTATAGATGATTTACCAAAACATGATCCAATTGTTGAAGATTTAATGTTTTTTGAAAGTCATTTTAATGGTGTTATGCCTTTTGAAGTAGTTATTGATACAAAAACAAAAAATGGAGTTTTTGCTGATAATGCAAAAGTGCTGTATAAAATACAAAAATTACAAAGAGAATTAAGTGCATATAAAGAATTTTCAAAACCGCTATCCATCACAGAAGCAATCAAATTTAGTTATCAAGCCTATAAAAAAGGCAATCCAAAATTTTATATCCTACCACCTGCAACTGAATTAAAAAAACTCAAAAAATATGTTCAAAATGATAGCCGAAAAAACAAATTTTCTGCTTTCATTGATGATGAAAATCAAGTAACCAGAGTAAGTTTTCAAATCGCTGATATTGGCACCAAAGAAATGGATGTGCTACTCAGTGAAATTCGACCAAAAATCGATTCTATTTTTTCACCAGCAGAATATAAAGTAACTTTAACAGGAACAAGTGTCGTATTTTTAAAAGGAACCCATTATTTAGTACATAATCTTATTACTAGTTTATTGTTAGCTATTATATTAATTGCTTCTTTAATGTCTGTTTTATTTTCTTCTTTTAGAATGGTTATCGTTTCGTTATCTCCAAACCTAATTCCATTAATCACAACAGCAGGTTTAATGGGGTTTTTTAGTGTCCCCATCAAACCATCAACCATTTTAATTTTTAGTATCGCTTTTGGAATTGCAGTTGACGATACTATCCATTTTTTAGCGAAATATAAACAAGAATTAAAACACCACAAATGGAACATTAAAGAATCTGTTTATATTGCCTTAAGAGAAACAAGTCCTAGCATGATTTATACTTCCATTATCTTATTTTTTGGGTTTGGCGTGTTTACCGTTTCAAGTTTTGGTGGCACAATTGCCTTAGGATTTTTAGTTTCAGTTACACTATTGTTTGCAATACTTGCTGATTTATTGGTATTACCATCTTTATTATTATCTTTAGACAAGGCATTAACAACTAGGGCTTTTAAAAGAGAGGCGTTAATAGAATTTTTTGACGACGAAGAAGATATTAATTTAGATAAATTAGAGGTAAAACCTATTCAACATCAAGAAATAAAATAAACTATGAAAGGAATTGTTTTAGCAGGAGGTTCTGGCACTCGTTTACACCCATTAACATTAGCTGTTAGTAAACAATTAATGCCCGTTTACGACAAACCCATGATTTACTACCCCCTCTCTATTTTAATGCGAGCAGGAATAAAAGAAATATTAATAATAACAACTCCCGAAGATTGTGCAAGCTTTAAAAAATTATTAAGTGATGGAACACAGTTTGGATGTAAATTTAGTTATGCCATACAAGAGGTTCCAAATGGGTTAGCACAAGCTTTTGTTATTGGTGAAGATTTTATTGGTGAAGATCAAGTTGCACTTATTTTGGGCGATAACATTTTTTATGGAACTGGTTTAGATGATTTATTAATTGAAAACACCAATCCAAAAGGAGGAATTGTTTTTGCCTACCATGTTTCTGACCCAAAAAGATATGGAGTTGTTGAGTTCGATAAAAATCAAAATGTTATTTCTATTGAGGAAAAACCTATAAACCCTAAATCTCATTATGCCGTACCTGGTCTTTATTTTTATGATAACTCAGTAATAGAAATTGCAAAGAATTTAAAGCCTAGTGCTCGAGGAGAATATGAAATAACCGATATTAATAGTGCCTATCTTAAAAAACAACAATTAAAAGTTGGTGTTTTAGACCGAGGTACTGCTTGGTTAGATACTGGAACCCACGCTTCATTAATGCAAGCCTCTAATTTTGTGCAAGTTATTGAGGAACGTCAAGGTCTTAAAATTGGTTGTTTAGAGGAAATAGCTTATCAAAAAGGATTTATTACAAAACAACAATTAATTGCTTTAGCAACACCATTGCTTAAAAGTGGTTATGGAAATTACTTAATGCAAATTGCTAATGAATAATAAAACTCAAATATTAGTTACTGGAGGAGCTGGTTTTATTGGAAGTAGTTTAGTTGAAGAACTGATTAACAACCCAAAATATTTCATTGTGGTGGTTGATAATCTTCAGACTGGCTCTAGAGAAAAATTGCCAAAAAGTAAATATGATAATTTAAAGTTTATTCAATGTGATGTAAATCACGAAGATGAAATTACTAGTGTATTCCACACTTTCTCTTTCGATTATGTATTTCATTATGCCGCTTTGGTTGGTGTAAAAAGAACTTTAGAAAACCCTGTAAGAGTTTTAAACGACATTACTGGCATTAAAAACATTCTTAATTTATCAAAAAACACAGGTGTTAAACGTGTAATATACTCTTCTTCATCAGAAGTTTATGGAGAACCGGTAGAATACCCTCAAAACGAAGAAACTACGCCTTTAAACTCAAGATTACCTTACGCCATTGTTAAAAATGTGGGAGAAGCTTTTTTAAAATCATATAAACAGGAATTTGGTTTAGATTATACCATTTTTAGATTCTTTAATACCTATGGTTCCAAACAAGCCAAGGATTTTGTTATCTCAAAATTTATCAATTTGGCGTTGAATAATAAAGATATTACTGTGTATGGAGATGGTTCACAAACACGAACTTTTTGTTTTATTAAGAATAACATCCATGCATGTATTACTGCAGCCTTTAATGAAAATTATAAAAACAAAACCATCAACATTGGTAATAATATTGAAACATCCATACTTGATTTGGCACGACTCATTATCAAATTAACCAATTCAAAATCTAAAATAATACATTTACCACCTTTAGCTGAAGGAGACATGACCAGAAGAAATCCTGACATAACTTTAATGCAAGGTTTATTAAAACAAGAACTAATATCGCTTGAAGATGGGTTAAAAAAAATACTCCAAGATATTCGTTTTATTAAGTAGAATACATGCAAAAAATTTTACATTACATAGGAGTTGTTGAAGAGGCGTTAAAAAAAAATTCATCAACCAAAATACCTATTGAATTATATGAACCGATAGCCTATTCCTTAACTATTGGAGGGAAAAGAATTCGACCAGCTCTTTTACTATTAGCCAACGATTTGTTTGGTGGCAAACAAGAAGATGCTCTAAATGCGGCTTTGGCAATTGAGGTTTTTCATAATTTCACTTTAGTTCATGATGATATTTTGGATAATGCCCCTCTAAGAAGAGGTAAAAAAAGCGTTTATGAAAAGTGGAATGCCAATATTGCCATACTTTCTGGCGATGTGATGTTGATACAAGCGATACAGTTATTAAGTAAAAGCAATAAAACTCACCTCCTAGAGATATTAGCTATTTTTAATACCACTGCAATTCAGGTGTGCGAAGGGCAACAATTCGACATGAATTTTGAAACTTCATTAACTGTTTCTATCGATGATTATTTAAAAATGATAGCATTAAAAACTGCAGTTTTATTGGGTGGTAGTTTAAAGATAGGAGCCGTTCTTGCCAACGCTAAAATTGAAGATGCCAATCACATTTACGAGTTTGGTAAAAACCTAGGCATTGCTTTTCAGTTAATGGACGATGTTTTGGATTTATATGGGAACCCTGATAAATTTGGGAAAAGAATTGGTGGCGATATTATTTCCAACAAAAAAACTTATTTGCTTCTAAAAGCAACGGAATTAGCCACTGGTAGAATCAAAAAAGAGCTCGATTTTTGCCTTACATCAAAAGTGTTGGACGATGATGCTAAAGTGAATAAAGTAAAAATAATTTTTAACGAGCTCAACATTAAGCAATTGGCTTTGGATGAGATGAATTTATTCTACAATACTGCTATCTCTCACTTAGATAGTATCGATGCTTCAGCCGAAAAAAAACTAGTTTTTGAGAATTTTGCGAAATCCTTAATGAAAAGAGAAAACTAACCCGAAAAATTTGCGAATTTTTCTGACGACCTACAATAACAACACTTTTGGACATTTACAATGACCCAAAAATGGGTTATTGTAAAGTCGGGGTTTCCCACATTGCTTCCCACTACCAATCACGCATTCATAACATACACGCTGTTTTGTTATGAATAATGTGGGCTAAGATAATTTATTTCTTCTAGTATGGGGTTCTATATTCATATAGCACCTCTACTCAAAAAAAAATTTGCAATATAAAAAAACTACCAGAAATTAATTTCTGGTAGTTTTTGGTAGGGTTAATAAATACAATAGTTAATGGAGCACATTAACATGTCCAATATAGTTATACACTGTATTTTCGAGGTCAGTAACTTCGATGGTCCACACATAGACACCATTTTGAACTAGTTTTCCTTTGTAAGTACCATCCCAACCATCCTTAAGGTCGTGCCCTTCAAAAATAATTTCACCCCATCGATTGAAGATAAAGAAGTCATAATTTTTTGCACTAGCACCTAACATTGCTCCTGGAAAGAAAACATCGTTAACACCATCTCCATTTGGTGTAAATGTGTTGGGAGCAGCAAAGAAGAAATCAGGACGTACCCTAACGGTTTGAGTAGCTAAATCTGTGCAACCGTAAATGTTGGTTACCAAAAGAGTCACATTGTAGTAACCAGTATCCTGATAAGTATGTGTAGGATTTTGGTTAATCGAATCGCTGGTTAAATCACCAAAAGTCCAGTACCAGAAATCTGCTCCAAATGACTGATCAATAAAGTTGAATGTAGGATTAATTAAGGTTACT
>PFUQ01000124.1:9943-10683 GCA_002790175.1 Flavobacteriales bacterium CG_4_9_14_3_um_filter_32_8 | reverse complement strand
TACTTTATTTATTTTTCTCATTTTAATTAGTTTATAAAGTTTTTAAAACTGGTAAAGTTGAATAGTCATTTTTTTGAATGTTTACTGACATTTTATTTTTATTTTTTTGTCATTTCGACTTTATGGAAAATATTCTTATTTAACTAAAAAAAGCTCTAATCCTCGCAAAATGACAGCTAGTTTTCTTTTTTATATTTTTCAATAGTTTTATTGATGCTTTCCATTACCTCAAAGAAAATGGTAAGTTTACTTTGAGGAATTTCCTCTAAAATTAAATCATTAAATCCTTCTACTACTTTTTTGGCAATTTTTCTTTTTTCAACACCTTCGGGAGTTAAAAAAATACGCACCATACGTTTGTCTTTATCATCTTGTTTGCGAAAAATCAGTTTCTTATCCTCTAAATTTTTCATGATTCTACTTAGGCTCGTTGCTTGCATTCCTAGTGAAGGAGCAATGGAAGTAGAAGGAGTTCCTAACTTATGAATACTTAACAACACCAAACCCGTTGCTTGAGTAGTTCCATATTTGGCAGCAACTTGATTGTACATTTTAAACATACCATGCCAAGTGGACTTAATATGAAAATCGATGGTGTCTTGTGAATTCATTTATTATGTTTACATAACAAATATAATAAAAAATCATTATGTAAGCATAATAATATTAAGATTTTTTTTCTGATTACAAACTAATTAGCTGCAAAAAAACATAAAAAAATCGGCGAAATATTCAATATT
>PFUQ01000124.1:0-9849 GCA_002790175.1 Flavobacteriales bacterium CG_4_9_14_3_um_filter_32_8 | reverse complement strand
AGCACTAATGAAAATGAATTATGAACCAAAATCTAAAGCTATGAAAAAAATATCTCTGCTTTTTTTATTATTTTATGGGAGATATTAACAAAATCACATTCGATTTATGTACTGTGGGCATCAATGAAGAACTTGCTTCCCCACAAAACCGATTTTTATTTTAATTATATTCAAAAAAAAGGAAAAGAAACTGGATATGATAAAATGTGGACTAATTTAGAAAACAAAGATTACATGATTTATTCTACTTGTAAGGAGAAGTAGTCTTTACCCCTTTGGATTGGCGTACATTTTAATATCGGCTGCTGTAATGATTTTGTCACAAAGAATAATTAAACGTTCTACGATATTGCGAAGTTCTCGAATATTACCAGTCCAATTTACATTTTTTAATTCCACTAAAGCTGCTTTATCAAACTCTTTGGTTGCAATGCCGTGATCTTGACAAAGTTGCTCCAAAAAATGGTTGGCTAAAATAGGCACATCCTCTTTTCTATCATTTAATGATGGCACATGAATAAGAATTACACCAATCCGATGGTATAAATCTTCCCGAAAATTTCCTTGAGCAATTTCTTTTGATAAATCTTTATTGGTTGCTGCAATTACACGAACATTAACTTTTATTTCTTTTTCACCACCTACGCGTGTAATTTTACTTTCTTGCAAAGCACGTAAAACCTTGGCTTGAGCTGAAAGACTCATGTCGCCAATTTCATCTAAAAATAAAGTTCCTGCTTCTGCTTGTTCAAAGCATCCTTTTCGGTCTTTTATGGCAGAAGTAAACGCTCCTTTTTCGTGACCAAATAGCTCGCTTTCAATTAATTCTGATGGAATAGCTGCACAATTTACTTCGATAAAAGGTGCTTTTGAGCGATTTGATTTTTCATGAAGACTGCGAGCAACTAATTCTTTACCAGTACCATTGTCTCCAGTAATTAAGACCCTTGCATCACTAGAGGCAACTTTTTCTATCATATCTTTTACTATCTTAATACCTTTTGATTCTCCAATAATTTGAGTAGCACCAATTCCACCACTTATTTTTCTTTTTAGTTTTTTCGTTTCTTGTACTAGTTCTTTTCTGTCTATAGCATTACGAACAGTTACCAATAAACGATTTAAATCAAATGGTTTTGAAATAAAATCATAAGCTCCTTTCTTTAAGGCTTCAACTGCGGTTTCTATTGTCCCGTGCCCAGAAATCATAACAATCGGAGTATCAATTCCAAGATCGACAGCTTTTTCTAAAACTTCTATTCCGTCCATTTTAGGCATTTTGATATCGCACATAATTAAATCGTATTTGCCAGATTTAATTTTTTCTAATCCAGCCGAACCATCTTCAGCTTCATCAACTGTATATTTTTCGTACTCTAAAATTTCTTTTAGTGTGTTTCTAATCGGTCTTTCGTCGTCTATAATTAATATTCTTGTCATTTTTTTGTTTTTCAGTTATCAGTTTTTCAGATCACAGTTCACGGTTGGCAGTTAACTGTAAACCGTAACTGACAACTAATTTTTATAAGTCAACCATTTCCATAACTCTTTGTAAGTTATTTTTTTCCCATACATTAATATTCCTGTACGGTATATTTTTGCTGCAATCCAAGTAGCTCCTAAAAATCCTATTATTAGTAAGCTCATGGATAATACTAATTCCCAAGATTCAACTCCACCAAATGGTATTCTTACCATCATAATGATAGGTGAAGTTAAAGGAATAATAGAAAGCCAAAAAGCCATTGTGCCATCAGGATTTTCCATAACTGTTTGAGCAACAACAAATGAAAAAATTAATGGTATTGTTATGGGAAGCATAAACTGTTGTGTATCTGCTTCACTATCTACGGCAGAACCAACTGCGGCTAGTAATGCTCCGTACAATAAGTATCCTCCAATAAAGTAAAAAATAAATGAAATTAATAGTTGAAATACAGGTATAGTTTTAAAACCATCCATAACGTCTTGGTATGGGTTTTGAGAAAGTTCAGTAATGTTTGCTTGCTCCATTAAATTACCAGTTTGAGAAGCTGAAGTAACTGTTTCTATAGAAAACGCACCTACAATTATCGTATAAATAACTCCAGTAAATAGTGCCCATAATAAAAACTGAGTTAATCCAACTAAAGCAATTCCAATAATTTTACCCATCATTAATTGAAAAGGTTTTACCGATGAAATGATGATTTCTACAATTCTGCTTGTTTTTTCTTCAATAACCCCTCGCATAATTTGAACTCCATACATAAAAATGAAAAAATAAATTAATATGGCACCTCCAAAACCAAGAGCAGTACTTATTCCTACATTTTTTGATTCTTCTTCACCATCGATAGTTATTGATATGGGTTTTACGGTAATATTAGGTTGAATTTCGGCAAGTTGTTCTTTCGTAACATTAAACTTGCTTTGTATTTCAATATTCCGAATTACATTTTCTATAGTGTTTTCAATATTAATTATTGTAGAAAATCCCGGTTGTTTTTTATAATACATTTCCACAACAGGAGTTTTGTCAGCATTTTTAATGTAAAGTATGGAGGTATAATTTTCATCATAAAATTTACTTTTTGCTTGTTCTATTGATCTAAATTCATGTTTAAATTGTAGGGTAGCTGTATTTACAAATTGATTGATAAATGTTTTTGTTTCATCAATCACTTCAATACGTTGAATATCTTTATCTTTAATGGCTAACCAAATAGGCACCAACATTAAACCAGCCATTAGCAGCGGACCTAAAAGCGTCATGATAACAAACGATTTCTTTTTTACTCGAGTAAGGTATTCTCTTTTTATTATTAATGTTATTTTATTCATTTTCCTCCTCCTCTAAAACTTCTTTAGGTTCAAATTCACTCACTTTTTGAATAAAAATATCATTCATGCTTGGCGTTATTTCGTTAACGGAAATTATTTTAACATCATTAATAATAGCTCTAATCAAATCGTTCATTTCACTCGGATTGTTGGCTTTAACTTTAACAATTGTTCTTTCCTTATTTTGCTTTGACTCTATCAACTCAAAACCAGTCCATAATGCATTAGTAAACGCAATCATGTTGCCAATAAAAACAATTTCAAATAAATTAGATTTACATGCCGTTTTTATCTCATTAACATTACCTTCTAATATTTTTTTTGATTTATTGATTAGTGCGATGTCATCACAAATTTCTTCAACAGATTCCATATTGTGCGTAGAAAAAATAATAGTAGAACCATTCTCTCTTAATTCTAAAATTTCTTTTTTTATGAGGTTAGTATTTATGGGATCGAAACCAGAAAAAGGTTCATCTAAAATAAGCAATTTTGGCTCGTGTAAAACCGTTGTAATAAATTGAACTTTTTGTGCCATTCCTTTAGAAAGTTCTTCCACTTTTTTGTCCCACCAGTCGTTAATTTCAAATTTTTTGAACCATTCTTTCAGTTTACAACTTGCTTCTCCTTTATTCATGCCTTTTAATTGAGCAAGGTACAAAGCTTGTTCTCCAACTTTCATTTTTTTGTACAAACCTCTTTCTTCAGGTAAGTATCCAATTTGAGAAATATGTTTAGGGGATAATTTTTCATTTTCAAAAAATAGTTCTCCACTATCTGGTGCAGTAATTTGATTAATAATTCTAATTAAAGTTGTTTTGCCTGCTCCATTAGGTCCCAACAAGCCAAAAATTCGTTGCTTTTCAACATGAATTGATACATTGTGCAACGCTTTATGCCCTGCATAGGTTTTGTAAACTCTTTTTATATGAAGTAAGTCCATTTTTCAAAGATAAGTTATTCGGTTGGGTTATTTTAAAATTACTGTTTAGAAAAAATTGGGCATAAAAAAACCTCCTGAACTCAGGAGGTTTTTATAAAAATAAAATAAGTTATCTTTTATCAATATCAACAAAATCTCTTTTGGTTGCACCTGTATAAACCTGTCTAGGTCTTCCAATTGGAGCTTTATCTTCAATCATTTCTTTCCATTGAGCAATCCATCCAGGCAATCTACCTATTGCAAACATTACTGTAAACATTTCTGAAGGAATATTTAAAGCTCGGTAAATAATACCTGAGTAAAAATCAACATTTGGATATAATCCTCTTGATTTAAAATAGTCGTCATTTAAAGCTACTGTTTCTAATTTTTTAGCAATGTCTAAAACTGGATCATTAACTCCCAATGCTTTCAGCACATCATCAGAAGCTTTTTTAATAATGGTTGCTCTAGGATCAAAGTTTTTATAAACTCTGTGACCAAATCCCATCAAACGGAAAGTATCATCTTTGTCTTTGGCTTTATTTATCCATTTATCTACATCTCCACCATCATTTCTAATTGCCTCCAACATTTCAATTACAGCCTGATTTGCACCTCCATGCAACGGACCCCATAAAGCAGAAACTCCAGCTGCTACTGAGGTGTATAAATTTGCTTGTGAAGAACCTACAACTCTTACTGTTGCAGCTGAGCAGTTTTGTTCATGATCTGCATGTAAAATCAACAATTTATTAAGTGCTTGTGCCACAACAGGATTAACTTTATAATCTTCTGTTGGCATAGAAAACATCATGTTTAAAAAATTCTCGCAATAATCTAAGTTATTTTTAGGATAAACAACTGGATGACGCATTGCATTTTTATATGCCCAAGCCGCTAATGTTGGCAATTTAGCAAGCAAACGATATATAGTCAAATCAACTGCTTCTTGTGGTCGATATGGGTCATGAGATTCAGGATAAAAAGTTGACAACGAACTTAATGAAGCAGCTAAAATTCCCATTGGGTGTGCTTTTGCAGGATAAGCCTCAAAAAATTCCCTCATATCCTCATGTATTAAGGTATGAAGTGTTATGGTTTTCTTAAATTTTGTATACTGTGCTAAAGTAGGTAAAGAACCATAAATTAACAAATAAGCTACCTCTAAAAATTCGGCTTTTTCCGCCAATTGCTCAATAGGATATCCTCTATAACGCAGAATTCCTTCTTCACCATTCAAAAAGGTAATCCCACTTTTGGTTGAACCTGTATTTTTAAATCCTGGATCAAGCGTAATGTAACCAGTAGCTGATCTAAGCGTGCTGATGTCTATTGCTTTTTCATTTTCAGACCCTGTAATTACAGGAAATTCATATACTTTCCCGTTTAATTCTAATTTTGCTATTTCTGACATTTTATTCTCCTTTTTTTTAAAACCTACTTTTAATAGATAAGTATGCTAATGTAAATATCAAGAATTTATTTTCCAAACCTTTAATAATAATTCCTTTTATTCACTACTAATTATTTATTATCAATTTACACAAGCCTAAAATTAATTCTTTATATTCTATTACAAATGATTTTCATCATATAAAATGCCTCTTAAATCAAGATAAATATCATGATTTAAGAGGCATTATTAGTTATAGTGATTATTATTAGTTATTTCACAATAGAAACATGACCTAACTCGATATGGGTTTTACCATTAATATCGGTAAAGAAGAGTTTCCAAACGTAAACGCCATTTTGTACTAGTTTCCCTTTGTAGGTTCCATTCCAAGGTGTAAATTTAGCATGTGATTCGAAGATGATTTCACCCCAGCGGTCGAAGATTAGAAAGGTATAATCTCTATCAGAAATTCCGAAGCCATTGGGGAAAAATCCATCATTTAAGTTGTCAAAATCTGGTGTAAAAGCGTTGGGAACGTAAATACCATATTCACCAGTTACAATAGCTGTTTGGGTAATGGTGTTTTCGCAATCATGGTTATCCACAACCGTTAAGGTAATCTGATAATGTCCAGTATCTTCAGGAAACGTGTAAGAAGGATTTTGTAGTATGCTTGTATCCAATCCGGCAATATCCCAAGTCCAGTAAAGTATATTAACGTATGATTGGTCTAAAAAGTGAATGGTAGGATCAAACATGGTGGTAGGATTAGGGTTCATCGTAAAATCAGCTACAGGGTTGGCAAAAACCTGAACATAAGCAGGTTTGGTTAAAGAATCGGTACAGCCACCAGCTGCAAGGGTTGAAGTTACGGTTAATGTAATGTCATAAACACCAGGGCCAGCATACGTGTGAGAAACCGTGTCACCACTTGCAGTTGAACCATCACCAAAGTTCCATAAGGTACTGCCTACCATTCCACCAGTAATATCGGTGGTATTGTAGAACGTAAATGCTTGTTGGGGTGTTTCGCAAAGGCTCAAGGTATCGGCTTCAAAACTCACCTGAGGAACTGGGTTCACAAAAACAGTTATTTGGTCGGTAACATTAGGAGAACAACCATCACTTAATGTAACGGTGTAAGTGGTAGTAGTTGCTGGTGAAATGTTATGCGATTGGCCTAATCCTAACCCATTATCCCAAGAATAAGTATATGGACCACCATTACCAGAACCAACAGTGGCTATAGCAGAAACAGTAACTTGTCCATCTGGACAAACGGTAATGTCAGGAACAGCAACAACAATTAATGGAGGATAAACACTTACCATAACCGCATCGGTGGAAGTACATCCATTAGCATCTGTAATTGTTACGATATATGTAGTTTGTGCAATTGGAGAAACAGTATGTGATTGACCTGCTCCTAATGCATTATCCCAAGAATACGTATAACCCGGAGTTCCTCCAGCACCTGTGGCAGAGATGGTAGTATTTCCACTCGTACAAATGGTTACGTCTGCACCAGCATTTACAGATACGGCAATTGGTTGACCAATAACAACACTAGTGGTATCGGTACATCCTGTGTTGGCATCGGTAACTGTACACATATAAGTTCCAGCAGCTAAACCAGTAGCAGTTTGCGTTAATTGAGTAGGAACGGTGTTCCATGAAAAGTTATAATTAGCCAGTGGATCTGAGCCATCAGCTGTAGCTGTTCCATTGGCAGCACCATTACAAAGAGCATCGGTAAAGGCAGTAATACTTGCTGTAAAACTAGGGCTGTTACCAACAGTAATTGTAAAAGCAGTATCACAACCATTAGCATCTGCAACGGTAACCGTATAAGTATTTGGTGTTAGATTAAATAATGTGTCATTGGATGTAGGACCTGCTCCCCAGTCGTAGGTATAAATTCCTGTTCCTCCTGCAAAGTTGACTACGCTAGCCCATCCATCAGGAAAACCACAGTTAGCATTTTGAGATGCTGTAGTATAAGAAAAAGCTACTGGTTGTGTAAGTGGAATAGTAGCAGCTATGGTACATCCAAAATTATCAGTAACGGTAACAGAGAAACTACCTGCTGGTAAATTAGTTGCAGGGTTGGTAATTTGATTGTTTGCTGCTGCATCCCATTGATAGTTATAGGGAACAGCTCCTCCTGAAGGTGTTAAACTTATTTGACCATCATTACCACCATTACAACTTGGGTTGGTAGGCGTATTGGCTAAGCTAAGAATATTAAAAGTGATGGCAACGATATCTGAAGAGGAACAACCTGGAGCGTTGGTTTCTGTCCAAGTAAAGGTATAGGTGCCTGCTGCAGGAACAGTAACTGTTGCTGTTGGCGAGTTGGAAGGAACAAATACTACGCCAGCAGCCCCAGTCCAAGCTCCTGTTCCAAAACTAGGCGTAGCACTTAATACATAAGATAAGGTACAAGAGGTGTCGTTTACTCCTGCATTGGCATTTGGTAAGCCAACAAATGGTCCACCAGTTACTGTTACAGGACAACCATTAACGTCCACCACATCAAAGGAATAATTATCTCCATTTTGTAAGCCAGTAATAACAATGTTGCCACCGTGGGTAGCTGTTGTGTTCACAAAACTTGCTGTTGCTGGTAATAAATTAGAAGCAGTATATAAAGAACCATCTGCTTCTGGCAATCCTCCGGAAATGGTAACTGTTACTGAACTATTTTGACAATCAGGAACAGCTAGGTAAGTAATTTCTGTTAAGTATTGTACTGCAAAAGCTGGCCCCATTTCATAACAAGGCATCGCTGTGTTTACATAGCTATAATAACCATTAATGGTATCGTAAAAAGTAATGGGCACATAATAAATGGTGTTGTTGGTCCATGCTCCTGCATAACTTGGTGAACCAGTAGCATTGATATCATTAAAACTATTGCCAAAACCAACTAATCCCACAAAACAAGGGTCATTACCAATCCAATCATTTGGAAAAGTTGTACTTGGCGTTAATGCAATGGTTGGAGGACAACTATAAATCAAATATCCTATTCCTGGATTATATCCTCCTGGTGGGGTGATGGGTGGGGAATTGGCAATATCTGGTGGTACAAAATCACCATTCGAAGTCATGGTAAATTGATCTCCAAAACATAATATATAAGGTGTTTGTCCATTGTTAGGGGAGATGCTGGCGGTAAATGTTCCGATGTCTGCCACACAACCACAAGCTGGTGGTGCTGTTCCAGTAGAGACCATGGTACAGGTAGGAAATCCAGAAAAATAAGCAGTAATGGTATAATTATTTCCATTGGCTGGTGCGGTGATGCTCCAGTTTTCTGGTGAGGAAAAAGGGGCATTAATAACGGTATCAATGGTAGTAACTCCATCGTTATAAGATATGGTCAGCGTTCCTGTTGCTGGTGGATTACTAAATGTGATGGTGCCGTTCAAATTATAAACTCCATTTAAACATGCTCCTTGGTTAGTTGTAAATCCTGTTATAGGAGGTGGAGACATAAAGTTAGTGGTGATGGTACAAGCAGCATCTGCACTAAATACTGCTGTAAATGCACAGTTGGTTCCTGTTTGTGATAAACTGGTAAAGTTAAAGGCTTGTGAGGTACCAAAGGGTGCATTAAATACTATAGGTGCTCCTGAACATGGTGTTATGGTTAAGGTTCCTGATGCCGGTGGATTAGTGAAATATACTGTTCCTGAGACATCATATCCTAAAAATGGTGTGTTGTAACAGTTCGTCATCGCTATGGGCATACTGTCCATGGCACATGAAACAGCACATGGTGCAGGAGTAGCATAATTAGTTGTAAAAGTACAAGCTGGAGCAGAAGAAAAAACAGCAGTTACATTACAGGGGACACCATTGGCGGTTATTCCTGGAATGTTATAACTGATAGGACTAGTAAAAGGTGCATTAAATACCTGATTATTTCCATGACAATCGGTAAAAGTTAGTGTTCCTGTTGTAGGTGGATCAGTAAAAGAAATACTTCCACTAACCCCATAAGTATTAGTTGCTGGGTTACATGCTGTTGGGTTGGTAGTTAAACTTGTTATAAGGCAAGGGAGAAGAATAGAACAATTGGTAGTAGCAGTTCCTGAAGAATTAGTAAATGAGATATCCGTAGCTGAATTGGAAAAATTTGTTATTAATAAAATATAAACTTGACCAGTGCTAGCACCAGTAATAACAGCCGTTTCTGTTGCTGCTGTTGAGAAACTGCAAGAAGATGGAGCTGGTAACGAGCCGCAATTTCCCATCGCAGTAGGATAATCTGGGAACGGTCCCCATAGTGCAAAATCAATATCAACGGCAGGGTTGCTGCTCATGTCTATGGTCATACTTCCTGGATTATCTATTTGCAAATAATACCATGCAGGATTGGGTTGAGAACCTAAGCAGCCATAATCATTTCCGGCTGCAGCTGTGCCATTATTAACACTAGCAGGAAAAGTTGCTGTAGTACCTGTACAAAAAGGATCGGCAGTATTACAACCAGCACCTTGAGAAAATAATTCTTTATTAACAAAAAGAATTAAAAAGAAATAAATGAAAAAAATTACATATTTATTAATTGCTCTCATGCATTAACTATTTGATTATAAATACAAGACGCAACATACCTTATTAGGTTGCCTTTATTTAAATAAATAATAAATATACTATAATTAAAAGTTCTAAAAAAGATTAATCATCATAAAAG
>PFUQ01000093.1 GCA_002790175.1 Flavobacteriales bacterium CG_4_9_14_3_um_filter_32_8 | reverse complement strand
ACTATTTATACAAGAATATAAAGGCTCAGATTTAGAAGGAATTGTATATGATCAATTGATGCCATTTAATGGTACAAAGAGGGTGGAAAATGCGTTTCGTGTTATTTCAGATGATAATGACTTTGTTACAACAGATGATGGAACAGGGATTGTCCATATTGCCCCAACATTTGGTGCGGAAGATTTTAAAATAGCAATAAAAAAGAATATTCCACCAATGGTTATTCAAAGACTTAATGGATTATTGGATGTACCACTAGTAGATTTAAAAGGAAAATTTGTTTCTGAATTAGAAGATGAGATTTTCCCCTTTGCCAATAAATATGTAAAAGAGGCATTTTATTCTGATGATGAAAAAATTATAGAATTAAAAGAACAACAAGAAAAATTAAAATCTATAATCCCTAAGCTAGATAAATATTTGAGTGTTGATGAATTAATAACACTTAAATTAAAAAAAGAAAATAGAGCATTTAAAATAGAAAAATACGAACACAGTTATCCTCATTGTTGGCGGACAGATAAACCAGTATTATACTATCCTTTGCAATCATGGTTTATTAAAACTACAGCAGCAAAAGAAAGGATGATTGAATTAAATAAAACTATTAATTGGAAACCAGAATCAACTGGTTCAGGACGTTTTGGTAATTGGCTAGAAAATCTGAATGACTGGAATTTATCACGTTCACGTTTTTGGGGAATCCCGTTGCCAATTTGGAGAAATACACCAACTCATTGGGAAAAAATTAAGATTGAAAAATGTATTGGAAGCGTAGAGGAATTAAAATCTGGTAGCAGCTATTTTCAAACAAAAGAAATCAATCTTCCAGAAACACCTCTATTAAATACACCTCTTGAAATTAGTGCGTTTATCGAAGCAAAGGAGGCTCTTGTTCCAAATTTTTCTACTAATGAATTTTTGAATTTATGTATTGAAAAAAAATTTCTAATTCCTGTATCTGAAGAACATATTAAAGATTTACATAAACCATATATTGACAAGATTTGTTTTATAGAGGATGGTGAAATTGCTGTTCGAGAATCTGATTTAATTGATGTTTGGTTCGATTCTGGTTCAATGCCTTATGCACAACAACATTATCCTTTCGAAAATAAAGAACAAATCGATGGAAGGGGCTTTTTTCCGGCAGATTTTATTGCAGAAGGAGTTGACCAAACAAGAGGTTGGTTTTTTACATTGCATGCCATTGCAACGATGGTATTTGACTCAGTAGCTTTTAAAAATGTAATTTCTAACGGTTTGGTGTTGGATAAAAATGGTCAAAAAATGAGCAAACGTTTAGGAAATGCTGCCGACCCTTTCGAAACCTTAACCAAATATGGTGCAGATGCAACTCGTTGGTATATGATTACCAATGCTCAACCTTGGGACAACCTAAAATTTGATGTAGAAGGAATTGCTGAGGTTCAACGTAAATTTTTTGGAACGCTATACAATACCTATGGTTTTTTTGCTTTATATGCGAATTTAGATAAGTTTACTTATGCCGAAAATGAAGTTCCTATTGCTAAACGACCAGAAATTGACCGTTGGATTATGTCAAAACTGAATTCTTTAATACTAGCTGTCGATGGTTTTTATGCAGATTATGAGCCCACAAAAGCTGGAAGAGCAATACAAGAATTTGTAAACGATGAATTAAGTAATTGGTATGTTCGTTTATGTAGAAGACGTTTTTGGAAAGGAGATTATTCTGAAGATAAAATAGCCGCCTACCAAACTTTGTATAAATGTTTAGAAGTTGTTGCTCAACTTTCGGCCTCAATAGCCCCATTTTACATGGATCAATTGTACTCCGATTTAATTGCTGTAAGTGGAAAAGGAAATGCAACTTCGGTTCATTTGTCAGATTTTCCTATTGCTCAAGAAACTGCTATTGATTCAGATTTAGAAGAAAGAATGGCAATTGCTCAACAGGTTTCATCTATGGTGTTGAGTTTAAGAAAAAAAGAGCAAATTAAAGTTCGTCAGCCGCTACAAAAAATAATGATTCCTATTTTAGATGAAAAATTTAAACGCCAATTAGCAGCTGTTGAAGATTTAATACTTTCGGAAACAAATGTGAAGGAGATAGCATACTTAACAGATACAGCAGGTGTATTAATTAAAAATATAAAGCCTAATTTTAAAACTTTAGGACCTAAGTACGGCAAGATAATGAAACAGATTGCAGTTGCAATCAATCAATTTAATGCTGATGATATTGTTTGTATAGAAAGTACAGGTTTTAAAGAATTGGTAATTGAAGGGCAAAATGTACTATTAGAATTAGCTGATGTGGAAATTTTAACCCAAGATATTCCTGGATGGTTGGTACAATCGGAAGGAGGAATTACAGTTGCTTTGGACATTACTTTAACTGCTAATTTAAAATCAGAGGGAATGGCAAGAGAATTTGTGAACCGTATTCAAAACTTGCGTAAAGAAAGTGGTTTAGAAGTGAATGATAAAATTCATCTTAAAATTTTACAACACAGCGAAATAAATGAAGCAATTACGAAGAATAAAAATTATATTTGCACCGAAACTTTAGCAGGGCAACTTGATTTAGTAAATGAATTGAAACAAAATGAAGGAATTACAGTAGAATTGGAAAACGATGTGACTACGATAATTTCTATTGAAAAAATAAATTAATAATTATAATTATGCCAGAAGTAAGATATTCAGACAAAGATTTAGCGGAATTTAAAGTTTTAATTGAAAAGAAAGTTGTTGAAGCTAAAAAAGATTTAGATGCTTTAAAAGGGTCATTGTCTCATGCTGACAATAATGGAACTGATGATACCTCTCATTCCTTTAAAATGATGGAAGAAGGAGCAGCAACTCTTTCTAGAGAAGAAGTTTCACAATTAGCTGCTCGTCAAGAAAAATTTATAAAGCACTTAGAAAATGCTTTAATTCGAATTTCAAATAAATCCTATGGAGTTTGTAGGGTAACAGGAAAATTAATCAAAAAAGAAAGATTATTAGCTGTTCCTCATGCTACATTAAGTATTGAAGCTAAAGAAGCTCAAAGCTAACAAATTATTGATTAGAGATTGGAAATTAGAGATTGTTTTTGTGATAATTTCCAATTTCTAATTTCAAATTTCCAATTGAATGAAGTTTCGTTTTTTAACCCATCCTCTTTTTATAACAATTTTCATCCTGCTTATTGACCAATCTCTTAAGATTTGGGTGAAAACTCACTTATATTTAAGTCAGGAATTTCCTTTAATTGGCGATTGGTTTTACATCCATTTTACCGAAAATAAAGGAATGGCTTTTGGGATGGAATTTGGTGGTGAATATGGGAAATTGTTTTTGAGTTTATTCAGAGTTGTTGCTGTTTTTGCCATAGGTTATTATCTTTTTAGATTGCCAAAAACTACTCATAAAGGTTTAAAAATAAGTGTTGCCTTAATTTTTGCAGGAGCAATTGGAAATATTTTAGACAGTGCTTTTTATGGTCTAATTTTTAATGATAGTTTCCACCAAATAGCTACTTTTTTACCAGAAGAAGGTGGTTATGCACCATTTCTTCATGGTTGGGTGGTAGATATGTTTTGGTTTCCATTACTAGAAGGAAATTTTCCAGAGTGGTTACCCTTTTGGGGTGGCGATCAATTCTTGTTCTTTCGTCCAGTTTTTAATGTAGCCGATGCTTCCATTTCTGTTGGAATTTCTATCATTTTTATTTTTAATAAAAAGTTCTTTAGCAAAAAAGTAGAAGAAGAAACTCATCCATCACCTTCTCTATAATAGATTCAAAACTTTTTTCTTTGAAACCTTTTTCTTTTTTTTAACGTAACAGAGATGTATTTAAAATAAACCCATTATTTAAATCATTCCCTATGAAAAAATTTTATCTTTTTTCGACATTGTTAATTTTTGTATTGTTAGGCAACGCACAAGTTAATTTACTACCAATCAATTCTCATGTAATTAATCAACCATTCCAGTATAATGGTGTAAAAGATGCAACTAATAAAACAGCTGGTTGTGTTGATATCATTAGTTATCCTCAAGGTAAAGCAACAGCTTGGTTGTCCGACACCATGGATTATACCACATATATTGGAGGAATAGCACAAGCCTATTATTTTTCTGGAACAGGATTCGTTAATGGAATAAGTACTTATATGTTGTTAGATTTAGATGGTGTTCCTGGTAATTCCGATTCGGTAAGTATGGTAATTAGTGTACGGAACATTAATGCAGGTAATGTGCCCACATCAATTATTGCATCAGACACCGTTTTTTTACATGACGTTGGTTATTTTGAGCAACAACTAATGTTTACATCTCCTGTGGCTGTTTCCGATTCTTTTGCCGTTGTCATAGAAATCGATACCTTAAATCCTTCCAACCCTTATTATATCACCAATGATTATGGTAATGGATTGGCTGAAGCATTGAGCTCATTATCTTATGCAGGTGTTTGGTATAATTTATACCCTACTTGGAGTGGAACTTGGGATGTAGATATGATTATTTCTCCAATTTTTGAACAAGATTTTACCTCAGCTTATACAGTAGATATCGATAGTGTGTGTTTAGGTAATACGGTAACATTTACCAATACAACTCCAACAGATGTCAATACCATGTTCTTTACTAGCCCTAATTCCTATTCTTTAAACTTAGGTGATTTAACCATCATTGCCCCATTTGATACCAACTACACCCATTTATACACAGCTAGTGGAACTTATGCAACAGAATTAACAGCTACCAACTATGGCTACTTGGCAAATTGTGTTGATGTTGTTGCAATTAACGTAACAGTTTTTGATACAGCCATTGCTAATTTTGGTTGGACGGATATGGGTGGAGGAAATTTTCAATTTTCGGATTCTTCTTTTTCTATTACAGGAATAAACAGCTGGTTATGGGATTTTGGAGACGGCACAACAAGTACTATACAAAATCCATTGATTACTTATCCAACTCCAGGTGATTATTATGTGTGTTTAGCAGTAAGTGATTCTAATGGTTGTAATACCAATGTGTTTTGTGATTCTGTTTTTTTTACTGTTGGTGTCGCTGAAGTTAAGGCCTCTAATTCCATTCGTATTTTTCCAATACCAGCAACAAAATATTTTAGTGTTGCCGTTCCTTCCAACTATTACAATGGGGAAATTGTAATTACCGATATTGTTGGAAAAAAATTAAAAGTTGTTCCTATCGAAAATCAAGAAAAAGTAAAAATATTAACAACCGATATCGTTTCTGGTGTTTATTTTGTGTCTATTGATTATGGCGGAGAACGAGTTTTTACCAAAAGAATTATGATAGATAAATAATAATAAGATAGATATTTCAAGCCCTTTGGATAAATGCCCAAAGGGCTTTTTTATTTTACGATATTGGGTATATTTGCAGCCTCATAAATAAATCATGGAAAGAAAAGTAAGAGTAAGATTTGCACCTAGTCCAACTGGACCATTACACATTGGTGGAGTTAGAACAGCATTGTATAATTATTTGTTTGCCAAAAAATACGGAGGAGATTTTATTTTACGAATTGAAGATACCGACCAAACACGTTATGTTGCTGGTGCAGAAGATTATATTATAGAATCATTAAAATGGTGTGGATTAAAATTCGACGAAGGTGTTGGTCTTGGAGGAGAATATGGTCCTTACCGACAATCCGAAAGAAATGAATTAGGAATCTATAAAAAATACGTTGACCAATTGCTTGCCGATGGGCATGCCTATTATGCTTTTGATACCCCAGAAGAATTGGAGCAAATGCGTGAACGGTTAAAAACAGCAGGAGGCTCATCACAACAGTACGATTCTGTTTCAAGGCTAACCATGAAGAACTCTTTAACACTTTCTGCTGAAGAAGTTACTCGAAAAATTGCAGCAGGAGAACATTACGTAGTTCGTGTAAAAATTCCAAGCAACGAAGAAGTAAAATTTAAAGATAATATTCGTGGTTGGGTAGTTGTAGATTCAGCTAATTTAGATGATAAAGTGTTGTATAAATCTGATGGAATGCCAACTTATCACATGGCAAATGTAGTAGATGATTATTTAATGAAAATTACACATGTAATTCGTGGCGAAGAATGGCTGCCTTCTGGACCTTTACATGTTTTGTTGTATCGTTTTTTAGGTTGGAAAGACGTGATGCCCGAATTTGCTCATTTACCCTTATTATTAAAACCAGACGGTAACGGAAAATTAAGCAAAAGAGATGGCGACCGTTTAGGTTTTCCTGTTTTTCCTATCGAGTGGAAATCTCCAGATGGAGAGGTTTATTCGGGATATAGAGAAAGCGGTTATTTTCCAGAGGCGATGATTAATATGCTGGCGTTGTTAGGATGGAATCCTGGAACTGAACAAGAAATATTTTCTCTACAAGAATTGGTGGATGCTTTTTCATTGGATAAAGTAGGTAAATCGGGCTCTAAATTCGATCCTGAAAAAACCAAATGGTTTAACGAACATTATTTAAGAGCAAAATCAAATGAAGAATTGGCTCAATTAATTAAACCAGTTGTGTTAGAACATAAATTTGTCAATTCAAAAGATGAATTTTTAGCTGATGTTTGTGGTTTAATGAAAGAAAGAGCTACATTTTTAAACGATATTATTGAAAAAAGTACTTATTTTTTTGAAGCACCAAAAACCTACGATGCCGAAACAGTAAAGAAAAAATGGAAAGAGGAATCTTCAAAAATAGTGGAAGATTTGGTTGTTGTTTTTTCTAACATCGAATTTAAAGCAGCAACATTAGAAGAAGCTTTTAAAAAATATATCGAAGAAAAAGGACTTGGTTTTGGTGTGCCGATGACCGCCATTCGGTTAGCCATTACTGGAGTTGGAGGTGGCCCTCATTTGTTTGATATTATGGAAGTGATTGGAAAAGAGGAATCGATAAACAGATTGAACTCAGGCATTAAAAACATAAATAAGTAAGAAAAAGCTAGAAGACCGAAGTCGGAAGAAGACATTGTGCGTTAGTTTCCCTCCTTCAGCTGACGGAAGGGGCAGGGGGTGTAAAAAATATAAATAGTTAATGGAAAACTCAAACGAAGAACACAAATCACTCAATTTTATTGAGCAAATTATTGAAGAAGATTTAGCAGGTGGATTTTCTGCCAATCAATTAAAATTTAGATTTCCACCAGAGCCTAATGGCTATTTGCACATTGGTCATGCCAAAGCGTTTTGTTTAAATTTTGGCTTAGGCGAAAAATACAATGCTCCTGTAAATTTGAGATTTGACGATACCAATCCATCCAAAGAAGAGCAAGAATTTGTTGACAACATAAAATACGATTTAGCTTGGATGGGTTTTAAATGGGCGGAAGAATGTTATTCGTCTGATTATTTTCAACAATTGTATGATTGGGCTGTTTTGATGATTAAAAAAGGAAAAGCGTACGTTGATTCTCAATCGTCGGAAGACATGGCGAAACAAAAAGGAACGCCAACTACAACAGGAACGAACAGCCCATTTAGAGATAGAATGGTTGAAGAAAATTTAGACTTGTTTAACCGCATGAAACAAGGAAAATTTAAAGAAGGTGAACATGTTTTACGAGCTAAAATAGACATGGCACATACCAATATGTTGATGCGAGACCCAATTATGTATCGGGTAATGCACAAACACCACCACCGTACTGGCAACGATTGGTGTGTTTATCCCATGTACGATTGGACGCATGGCGAATCGGATTATATCGAGCAAATTTCACATTCGTTGTGTTCGCTCGAATTTAAAGCACACCGTGAATTGTACGATTGGTTTTTAGACCAAGTGTATGATAAAAAACAAATCAGACCAAAACAAAGAGAATTTTCGAGATTAAACCTCAACTATACCGTAATGAGTAAACGAAAATTGATGCAGTTGGTCGAAGAAAATATGGTAAACGGTTGGGACGACCCTCGAATGCCTACCATTTCTGGTTTGAGAAGAAGAGGTTATACTCCTGCTGCAATTCGCGACTTTATTGATAAAGCTGGTGTTTCAAAAAGAGATCAAATGATTGATGTGGCGTTGTTAGAATCGTGTATCCGTACCGATTTAAACAAATCAACTTATCGAATGATGGCGGTTTTACATCCGTTGAAATTAGTAATCACCAATTATCTTGAAGGAAAAACAGAATTGGTATCGGCAGAAAATAATCCCGAAGACGAAAGTGCTGGACACCGAGAAATAATTTTTTCTAAAGAAATTTTTATTGAAAAAGACGATTTCTTGGAAGAATGTCCGAACAAGATTTTTAAGTTAGGAATTGGAAAAGAAGTTCGTTTAAAAAATGGTTACATTATTAAAGGCGAAGAAGCAATTAAAGATGCTAACGGTAATGTTGTTGAGGTAAGATGTACGTATGATGAGAAAAGCAAAAGTGGAAGTGGAACAGAAGAAAGCAAACGTAAAGTTCAAGGAACGTTGCACTGGGTTTCTGCTTCGCACAACATCACCGCACAAGTAAATGTTTACAACAGGTTGTTTACCGTTGAAGCACCAGATTCCGACAAAGAAGTTGATTTTAAAACACTAATCAATAAAGATTCTCTTTCAGTTTTAAAAGACTGCAAAATGGAATTAGCCTTAAAAGATGCAAAACCATCGGAGCGTTATCAATTTCAAAGAATAGGTTATTTTTGTGTAGATAAAGATTCAACTACAGAATGCTTAATTTTTAACAGAACGGTAACATTAAAAGAGGGGTGGTAGAGGGGTAGAAAGTTAAAAGTTTATAAAGTAGAAAGTTAAAAAGGAGTAAGTAGTAAAAAGTAAATTAATATTTTATTATCTATTTTACTTTTTACTGATACCTTACTACTTACCCTTATTACTAAATAAAATGGGAAAAATATACGTTGAAGGAATAAAAATTTACGCTTATCATGGTTGCTTTAAAGAGGAAGCCTTGATAGGAACTAATTTTGTGGTAGATGTTGAGTTGGATGTAGATCTAGAAAAACCTGCTTTGAGCGATAATATTCAAGACACCGTAAACTATCAAGCAGTTTTTGGAGTAATAAAATATCAAATGGCAATTCCATCTCATTTATTAGAACATGTTTCACAAAGAATCGTTGATGCTTTATTTTTAGAGTTCCCAACCATCAAAAAAATCAAATTAAAAGTTGCTAAACTAAATGTTCCTTTAGGCGGACATATTGATAGCGTTGCTGTGCAAATCAAGAGAAAAAGAGGTGAATAATACAACAGATAGGGTAATTAAATGTGCTAAATGTGGTGCAGCATTTACATGCAAACCCCGAGGTAATTGTTGGTGTAATCACTATCAATTATCCACCGCTCAGTTACAAGAATTAAAAGATAATTACGCCGATTGCTTGTGTGAGGGGTGTTTGATTTTACTTGCCGAAAAAATACGTAAAACCACCTAACAAAAACAGTTGATTTACTCTTTTAATTGTTTAATTTTAGTTTGACATTTACCATCTAAATTATTTCAAAATGAAAGAAGCCATTCGACTTTTGATTGTAGATGATCGAGATATCATTAGGGACAGTTTAAAATTATATTTTACAGAAGCTACTGGTATTCGTGTAGTTGGAGAAGCTAGCGATGGTATAGAAGCGTTGGAAATGATTAAAGAAAATGATTACGATGTGGTATTGATGGATCTTTTAATGCCTAATGTAAATGGTATCGATGCTACAAAGAATATAAAAAAGATTAAATCTTTTACTAAAATTTTAGCTAATTCATTTGCGGTTAATCCTTACCATATTAAGGAGCTAATAATGGCAGGTGCCTCTGGTTTTATTTTAAAAGATGAAACTAGAGATGTTTACATTGAAGCAATTAAAACCCTTCACCAGGGAGGCATATTTCTTTCTGACGGCATAAGCAAAAAGGTTTACGATAAAGTTTTAGACTACTATAAATAATTATATATTTTTTTAAAATTTGCAAGAACACTTTAATTATGTAATTTTATTAAGTGGCAATAATTTTACTTTTCATAGGTTTTTTAGGATTAACTCTTCTTTTATTTTCCAATAATAATAGTAGAGAATCGTTCGTAAAGGCAATATTATTTTTTTCCTTCTTCACCATTATCATCACAGAAATACTCGGACTATTTAATGCTCTTCATTACTTAGCTTTAATTGCTTGCTGGAGTATTATTGATGTTATTATCATCTTTCTATTACTAAAACGTAAATCGTTTAATGCGATTAATTTTATTAAAAGTAAGTTAATAACTAAAGTTAAAAGTCTTCATAAATGGGAAAAGTTTTTTATCGGTTTCTCAATATTTATTATTGTTGGAGTTTTTTTTCAGGGGTTAATTTATCCTTCTAATAACTGGGATTCAATGGCTTATCACATGCCAAGAATTATCCATTGGATACAAAACGAAAGTTTAGCACATTACCGAACAAGTATATATCCTCAACTTAATTCCCCCCCTTTTGCAGAACAACTGATTTTAAATATCAATTTGCTGATTGGAAACGATTATTTTTCTAATAGTGTTCAGTTGTTTTATTTATTGGCAACTGGATTGGTGTCGAGTTTAATCGCAAAAAAAATAGGATTAAACAGATTCATACAGATCTTATCATTTTTTCTTGTTATTACATTACCTGAATCTATTCTATTGGCTTCTTCAACACATAATGAATTGGTGATGTCGTTTTTTGTGCTATCGAGTATTTATTTTTTTATC
>PFUQ01000021.1:1308-10961 GCA_002790175.1 Flavobacteriales bacterium CG_4_9_14_3_um_filter_32_8 | reverse complement strand
TTTAGTTGCTAATTTTTTTTCGGATTGATTTGACATTGTAATGCTGTAATTACCAGCCTTCGTTAATGCCTCTTGCAATACTTCAATGTCAATATGTTTATCCATTTCAATTACTGCACTATCGGGTAGACTAACTGTTGCTTTGGCAATATCATTTATTGCTTGGAGTGCCTTTTCTACTGTTGTTCGACATCCATCACAACTCATTCCTGTTATTTTATAGGTATGTTTCATAGTCTAAATTTTTAACCCTAAAATTATTGATTGAACAGATATAGCTTGTTATACAATTTATCGAAAAAGTTACATAATTATAGTTTATCTTAATGCCTCTATCTCGATATTATTTTTTGGTTGTTTCTAAACTCATTCCACATTTAGGACAATCACCCACTTTTGTATAGGTTTTATCGCCTTCACATTTCATGGGGCAACTGTATGACGCGGATGTGTTCTTATCTTCTTTTCCCATTTGCATATCGCATTTATGCTCTTTTCCTCCAGCTGCTACACAACACGATTTCTTTTTCGAATCACTCTTTTTTACTACTTCGCTTTTAGTTAAATTCATTCCACATTTAGGGCATTCCCCTTCTTTTTCGTAAGTTTTTTCTCCCTCACACTTCATGGGGCAGGCATACGATGTTTTGTTTTCCACTTTGGTCTTAGAGTCATCTGTTTTTATTTTAGAATGGTCGCCACATTGTGCCATGGAAGCTGTATAGCTAAATAAACTAATTGCCATTGCAAGTACTACTTTTTGTGTTTTCATCATTTTAATTTTTAAGATTTATAATTAATTGTTATTTGATATTTATTATTTTTTTTACTTCACCACATTTCAACATTTTTTTTCCAAAATAGGGGTTTTTGATTCCCTTTTCCAAACTCAGCCAATCAGCCCCTTTATTTTCATTTGCCATCGGGCAATGTTCAATGTAAATAATTTTGTCGTTTGGTTTAAAAGAGTTTGTTATTGCTATCATTTCATCCGATATGATTTGGAACACTTTTCTTATTTCTTCAATGGTGCTAAAATGTTGAACATGTTTTAACGCTTCTTGAATTTTTTTGCTGTGTTTCATCCAAATCGTATGAGCTTCACCAGTAAAAAGCGACATTTTTATTTTCGATAACTCCGTTTGAAGATTTATTCCCGATTTTTTAGCTTTACTAAAATCATCGGCAGTTAACGCATCTTTCATTAATAAGTATTCCTGGAAAATGGGCTGTAATGCTTTTTTTGTAGTAGCATTTATGGTTAATGATTTCTCTGATGAAGCACTTTTAGCTGTTGAAGACATATCCATTCCATCATGTTCGTGTCCTAACGAAACTTTTTCTCCTTCTGCATTCATCATGCTTTGTTTGCCTGCCAATTGTGCTGCAGCATCTATTTTAAATACTCCGTTGGTAACAATTTCTTCGCCTTCTTGTAAACCATTTTTAACCACATAAAAATTTCCAGCGTCTTCTCCCAATATAATTTCTCGATATTCGAAGGTAGGTTTCGCTTGTTCTTTTACTTTTACATAAACTACTGCTTTTTTACCAGTCCATAAAACTGATGATTTTGGAATAACAAAAGCGTTTTGAACTGCTGGAATTTTTGCTTGAATAATGCCTTTTACAAACATTTCAGGTTTAAGTAAATTGTCTGAATTACTTATTTCTGTACGAACCGATGCCACTCGTGTTTGGGCATTTACTACTGGGTCGATAAAAGTAATAGTGTTGTTAAATTGTTTTCCAGGTTGAGATTGTACTTCAAAAGTTACTTTATCAGTGGTTTTAATCCATGGTAAATCACTTTCATAAGCATCAAATAGCACCCACACTGTTGAAAGATTAGCGATTTCAAAAAGCAGTGTGCCTTCGTTTAAATAATCACCTAACGCTACTTCTTTTTTCATAATTGTTCCCGATAATGGAGAAAGAATGTCGAAATAATTTTGAGGTTCACCATTTTGCTCAATTTGTTCGATTTGTTTTTCGGTTAGCGACCAAAGTTTGAGTTTGTTTTTAGCTGCTTGGTAGTATTCTGGATGGCTTTGTTTAAACTTAAAGGCTTCAAATAATTCTTTTTGTGCGGTAATTAAATCGGGCGAATAAATGCTAGCCAACTTTTCGCCTTGCTGCACTTGTTGACCTGTAAAATTGACATACAATTTTTCTATTCTTCCTGCAAAACGTGCGGTTATCACATTCGTTTTTCGTTCATCAGGTTTAATTTTTCCGGTAAGACGAATTTCTTTAGTTGGTGAAGCTTTTTGTATGATAAAAGTTTGTACATCAGCAATTTTAATAGCACTTTCGCTTAAGCTAATACGATTCATTTCTTCACCAATATTTTCTTCCAAAGCAAGTGGAATTAAATCCATTCCACAAATCGGGCATTTCCCAGGCTGGCTTTTTCTAATTTGTGGGTGCATGGAGCAGGTCCATACTTCTGCTTTTTGTTCTATGTTTTCGTTGGATGAAATTTGTTGTGAAGAATTTTCTTTAGTGCCACCAAAAATCACTCGTCCAATTATTATTCCTCCAACTATCAATATCGTATAGATAAGGAACTGTTTTTTATTTTTCATCATGGTTTGTATTTTTTGTTTGTAAAACATCGTACTATCTTATTCTTTTCCAGTTAAATTAGTTATTTTGGCAACACTAGTATTGAGCATTGCTCTTGCTTCTTCTAGTCGTAAGGCATAAACTAATTCTTGTTTTTGCATTCGTAATACCTCTTCAAAGTCGCTTCCTGCACCCGAAAAACTACTGAGCAATAGCTCTCGAGCATTTTTTGCTAACTCCAGTAAACGCTTATACAAAATAATACTGCGTTGTGCGTTCACATAATCTCGGTAATTCATTTCCATTTTGCTGTTTAACTCGTTGGTTATTTCTATTTTTTGGTAGTTTGCCGATTCACTTTTATAGTTGGCTTCATTGACCATGGCTCGATATTTTTTTCGATAAATCGGAATACTTAATCCAACTTCAGGAAACATCCACATGTCTTTTCCATTGGAAGGAAATTCGCCTTCACGTTTAGCCATGTTCATGTATTGTACGCCTAATTTAATAGATGGGTAGCCCATTTTTTTGGAGGCGATAATTTGATTTTCCCAGGCTACAATTTCGTGTGCCATTTTTTTTAAAGAAGGGTTGTTAGCAGCAATAGAATCAAATAAAGCAGTCTTATTGTCGGGTAGTGAATCTTTCCATAAAGTTTCTGGAAATTGTAGTTCTCCTAAATTTTTGGTATTGAGTAATTTTTCGAATTCGCTTTTTAAAGGCATTTCTTCCTCTTTCAAAAAAAGGAGGTTATTCTCCATTTCGGCAATTTCCATGTCAGCTCTCAGCACATTTACTAATGAACCTTTTCCTACTTCAAACTTAGTTTTTGCAATTTCACGAAACGATTGTAGTAGTTTTAAATTTTCTTCGGTAAGTTTTACTGATTGATGCTGAACGTACCATTTAAAATAAGTACTTTTTACTTCCATAAAAAGCCTATTTCGCTCGTTAATAAACGATTCATATTTTGCTTTAGCCATTTCTGCTGCCACTTTTTCTTGGGCTTTTAGTTGCCCGAACCATGGAAATAGTTGAGAAATGGAGAGGTTAAATTGCTGTTTTCCCATTTCCCATTGCGGTGGAGTAATAAAGTACTGAAACATCAATTCGGGGTCAGGCAAAGTTTTCGCTTGAGGTAGCATTTGCAATGATGCATTGTACTCGCTAAATGCAGCTTTTATTCCAGCATTATTTTCGGCTGCTGTTTTTAAATAAGGGGATAACTCCTTTTGAGCAAACAAAGAGATGTTAAGTAACAGCGAAAGAATAATTATTAGTGTTTTCATTATTTAGATTGTTTTAATTCTTTTTTTATCACATTTACTCGCCAAGTATATTGTAAAACTGGAACAATAAGCATTGTCATCATTTGTATCACCATTCCACCAAATGTTGGAATAGCAATAGGCACCATAACATCCGATCCTTTTCCTGTGGAGGTTAATATGGGCAATAAAGCAATAATGGCACAAGCTCCTGTCATCATGGCTGGTCGAACTCGTTTTTTTCCGGCAATAATTACTGCATTTTTAACTTCTTCAATAGTAGCTGGTTTTAATTCTTTAAAGGTTTGATGTATGTAGGTTCCCATAATTACCCCATCATCGGTAGCAATACCAAACAAAGCAATAAACCCTACCCAAACGGCAACACTTAAATTAATAGGATGCATTTGAAATAAATCACGTATATTGGTGCCAGCTACAGAAAAATTCATAAACCAATCTTGACCATAAAGCCAAATTAAAATAAACCCTCCTGCAAAAGCTACAAAAACGCCCGAGAAGTGAATAAAAGAAGCTGTTACCGTTTTAAATTGAAAATAGAGGATAAGAAAAATAAGAAGTAGTGAAATGGGTACGACAATCATCAATCGTTTGGTAGCTCGTACTTGGTTTTCAAAATTTCCAGAAAATTTATAGGAAACTCCTGCTGGAATTACTAATTCGCCCAATTTAATTTTAGAATCAATAAACCGCTGGGCTTCTTCCACCACATCTACTTCGGCATAGTTAGGTTTTTTATCAAAAATTACGAAACCAGTCAAAAATGTATTTTCGCCTCGTATCATTTGTGGTCCTTGTTTGTAGGTTATTTCGGCCAATTCGTCCAAAGGAACTTGAGTCATTGACGGAGTAGGGATAAGGATTTTTTTCAAATCTTCGGGGTTATCTCGATAAGCTCGAGCATAACGCATACGAATAGGAAAACGTTCCCTACCTTCAACGGTTGTTCCAATTTTCATTCCACCAATGGCAGAGCTGATAGTAGTTTGCATATCTTCTATGGTTAAACCATATCGAGCAATTGCTTCTCGGTCAATGTTAATTTCCAAATAAGGAGTACCTACAATACGGTCGGCAAAAACTGAGGTTGCTAAAACCGAAGGAACTTCTTTGAGTACATTTTCTAAATCAATACCCACTTTTTCGATGGTAGCAAGGTCGGGTCCATATACTTTCATTCCCATTGGAGCTCGCATACCTGTTTGCAACATAATCAATCGAGTTTCTATGGGTTGTATTTTCGGAGCAGAAGTCATGCCAGGAATAGAAGCTGCTTTTATAATTTTTTTCCATATATCATCGGCTGTTTTTATTTCTGGTCGCCATTGGCGAAAATAGGCACCGTCTTTTTCATCAATAATAAGTTGTGCTAAGGAAATATTTTTGTAACCCTCTTTAATGTTATATGTTGAACCATCTTTTAATATAAAATTTTCATGTTCATTTATTTTAAATCGAATACGATGTCCATCTTCATTCAAGATATATTCAGGTTTGTAGTTGATGAGATTTTCGTACATAGAAATAGGGGAAGGGTCTAAGGCAGAGTTTACTCGTCCCCATTTTCCAACCACTTCTTCAACTTCTGGTATGGTGCGAACACGTTGGTCGAGTAAAGCGATGACTTCCATATTTTCTTCTACCCCTGAATGAGGCATAGTGGTAGGCATCAACAAAAATGAGCCTTCATCGAGTGAGGGCATAAACTCTTTCCCAGTACCCGGAAATTGATGAACCATGGTTTCCCACGTGGAAGTTTGACGAATATTCCATCCTATTTTTTCTACTCCATTTGCCATCCAACCGAATATTTTTTCGCTTCCCAACCAAATGGTTAGTCCCAACAAAAGTGTAAAAAATGGGAGCAGCATAAATTTGAATCGGTTGTTTAAGCACCAGCGTAACATATTTTCGTAATAATGCACAACTATTGAGATGGTACTAAGAATAATAGCAATAATTCCTCCAACAAAAAGAATATTTACCAACAACGAATTTTCAACACCTAAAGGCATCCATTCTATTGACAAATAATAGACAGCAACCAACAGTAAAATGGCATTATTGATGAGGTTAGAAAAATGTTGATGTTTTTCTGACCATCGATTTTCTAGTGTATTATTAATTCCTATAAAGGTTAATGCTATTGCTGGATAAGAACTCCAAAGGATAAAAAACAGTGGACCAGCAATAATCAAGGAAATATTAAAGAGGCGACTTATTTTTTTTGTTTCTGCACGTAATGAAAAAACATAATAGGTTAATGCTGGTAAAGCAATCATCCCAACAACATAAGAAGCTACCATAGCAAAAGTTTTGGTATAAGCCAATGGGGTAAATAATTTTCCTTCGGCAGCTTCCATTGCAAAAACTGGTAAAAATCCTACAATGGTTGTTGCTAATGCTACGGTAACGGCAGCTCTCACCTCTGTTGTTCCTGAATAAATTACTTCCAACAATTTTTTACCCCTTGCCCCCTTGTTTTCTGTCATTTCGAGGTGCCGAATAATGTTTTCGACATCTACAATGCCTAAATCTATCATTACTCCGATAGCTATGGCTATTCCTGATAGGGCAACAATATTGGCATCTATACCAAACAATTTCATGGCACCAAATGCCATCAACACTCCAACAGGTAAGAAAAAAGCTACAATAAAAGAAGCTCTTAGATTCATCAACAAAACGATGATAACAATGATAGAAATTAGTATTTCGTGTGATAAGGACGACTCTAATGTTCCAATGGTTTCTTTAATTAACCCCGTTCTATCATAAAAAGGGATTACGGTAACTTTAGAAATGCTTCCATCTGCCAATTTTTTGGAAGGCAATCCTGGAGCAATTTCTTTAATTTTAGTTTTGATATTTTCAATAACTTGTAAAGGGTTGGATTGATAACGAGCCACAACTACTGCTCCTACTGTTTCTGAACCTTCTTTATCTAAGCCTCCGATACGAATTTCTGGACCAAAATTTACAGTTGCCACATCTTTTATGCGAATAGGGACATTGTTACGGACATCAACCACCGCATTTTCTAAATCTGCTAATTTTTGAATATAACCTAACCCACGTACATAATATTGGGCTCTGTTTATTTCAATAGTTCCTGCCCCCACATCAATGTTGCTTTTTTTTACTGCCATCATCACCATATTGGCATCAATGTTAGCTGCTTTGAGTGCGTCTGGGTTAATATCTACTTGATACTCTTTAACAAAACCACCAATGGATGCTACTTCAGAAACACCTTCTACAGCGTTGAGCGAATATTTTAAATAAAAATCCTGAATGGTTCTCAATTCTTGAGGATCCCAACCACCAGTTGGCTTTCCTGTTTTTGGGTCTCGACCTTCTAGTGTGTACCAATAAACTTGTCCAAGTGCTGTGGCATCTGGTCCCATAGTAGGTTGAACGCCTTGTGGTAAAGTGCCAGAAGGAAGAGAATTTAATTTTTCGAGAATACGAGAACGACTCCAATAAAAATCAATTTTTTCTTCAAAAATGATGTAGATGAAAGACATTCCAAACATAGAAGTACTGCGAATATCTTTTACTCCAGGTATTCCTAATAATGCGGTTGAAAGTGGATAAGTAATTTGATTTTCGATGTCTTCAGGATTTCGTCCCATCCATTCAGTGGCAATAATTTGTTGATTTTCACCAATATCGGGAATAGCATCTACCGCAACAGGATTACGTGGAAACCAATCCATTTTCCAGTTAAATGGAGCGGTAGTAATTCCCCAAGCGATAAAACCAAAAAGGAGCAAAAAGGCAACCAGCCTGTTTTCTAAAAAGTAACGTATTATTTTGTTTAACATGATAATATATTTTATGATTGAAAAATTGTCAAATACGACAAATCACACCCTTTTTCATTCAAAAGAAGCATGAATCAATATAAAATATATCAAATAAGAAATGACTGAAAAAGAACAGGAATGTCCTTATCAGGCAAAGGTGGATGGTAATCTTGGAATAAAATTACTTGTTGTTCGGTTGTTGTAACTGAAAATAGGATAGTAGCTATAGTTACAAAAATAAAATGTTGCTCAGCGTTAATTTTGGATGATGACGATTGAAAATTATCTTTAATACTAATTAAAATAGATTGGTTTTTGCAACAATCGTTGTCAATTTTTGTGGTTTTATCACAATCATCTTTCCCATTTTCCATTCCACAACCTAATTCTGAAGGAGTAAATAATAAGGCGTGTTTAAAGGCTTTCCCTCCACAAAAATGCGTAGCAAAACTTAAGTGAGAAGAACTCACTAAAAAGAAAAGTGCTAACAGTATGGAGGCAATTTTTTTAAGCATAAAAATGAATTGACTATTACAAATGTAGGAAAAAATTGTTAATTAGCTAGTTTTACTTTGTTTTTGATGATTGCTTAGTCGGTAATAATCATTTTTTTGGTGTTGATTTCTTTGTTATTAATTATTTACGAATCTATTTTTAAAATGTGCTAATAAATGGAAAACAGAACAATATCGTATGATATAAATCATAAAAAATATCTTATAATAAATTTTATCTTAAATTTGTTTAAAACTAATTTTACAATAATTAGAAAAGCTCATGAATAGTAATCATCTTATTATTGGATTAGATGTTGGTTCTACAACTGTTAAGGCTGTGGTGATGGACAAAAAAAGCCAAGAGGTTTTGTGGAAAGATTATCAACGACACGAAACCAAGCAGCCCGAAAAGGTACTCGAGTTTTTGACGATAATAGAGAATAAATTCCCCGACATTAAAAATAAAACTCAGATTTTTATGACTGGGTCGGGTTCTGCCAATATTTCGCCTTTACTCAACGCAAAATTTGTTCAGGAAGTTAATGCAGTAAGTCTTGCAGTTGAGAAATATCATCCAGACACTGGTTCGGTAATTGAGTTGGGCGGACAAGATGCAAAAATTATTATTTGGCAAGTTGATCCGAAATCGGGAGAGAAAAGAAAATTACCCAGCATGAACGATAAATGTGCTGGAGGTACTGGAGCTGTAATTGATAAAATATGCACAAAACTTCAATTAAAAACCGAAGACTTAGTTAATGTTAAATACAAAGGCACCAAATTACATCCAGTTGCCGGAAAATGTGGTGTTTTTGCAGAAACCGATATCAATGGGTTACAAAAACAAGGGGTAAATTCTCAGGAATTGATGGCTTCGCTTTTTGATGCCATTGTTCAACAAAATCTTTCCGTTCTAACTCGAGGAAATACCTTGTTTCCAAAAGTGTTGTTATTAGGTGGACCCAATACTTTTATCCCCGCAATGAAAGAGGCTTGGGTAGAAAATATTCCAAAAATATGGAAAGAAAGAGAAACAGATGTAGGTGACTGTAAAAACCCCGAAGAGTTAATTTACGTACCCGAAAATGCAGAATATTATGCTGCAATCGGAGCTGTTTTATACGGATTAGAAGAGCCTGAAACGATAGGTATTTATAAGGGACATGATGAGTTATCTCAATTTATTAATGGTGGAAGATTGGCCAATCTTTCTAGTGGAAGTTGTGATGTTGGATTGGTAAAAGATACGTTAGAATTAGCTGATTTTAGCAAAAATTATTCAGTTTCAACGCCTATTTATCCAACATTTAAAAAAGGAGAAATTGTAGAAGCTTGGTTAGGGATTGATGGCGGATCCACTTCTACCAAAGGCGTTTTAATTGACAAAAACAAAAATTTAATTGGTGAGGCTTACGGACTGTCTAAAGGAAATCCAATTCCAGATACCATTGAAATGATTAAAAACTTACAACATAATATTGAAAAAG
>PFUQ01000021.1:0-1299 GCA_002790175.1 Flavobacteriales bacterium CG_4_9_14_3_um_filter_32_8 | reverse complement strand
AGTTGGTAATAAAAGGAGTAGGAACAACAGGTTATGCCAAAGACATGCTCAAGGAAACTTTTGGTGCCGATGTTGCTTTGGTGGAAACCGTTGCTCACGCTGAGGCAGCTTTGCATTATTATAAAGATACCGATGTTTTAATAGATGTTGGAGGACAAGACATTAAAGTTATTTTTATAAAAAATGGTATGGTTAGCGATTTTAAATTAAATACCCAATGCAGTGCTGGTAATGGATATTTCTTGCAAAATACAGCTGATAAATTTGGTGTAAAAATTCAAGATTTTGCTGACGAAGCTTTTAAAGCAACCATAACACCTATTTTTAGTTACGGTTGTGCCGTTTTTATGGAGTCTGACATTGTTAATTTTCAGCGTTTGGGATGGCAAGCTAAAGAAATTATGGCTGGATTAGCCAAAGTGTTACCAAAAAATATTTGGTTGTATGTGGTTCAAGAGCCTAATTTGGGTAAATATGGGAAAAACTTTGTGTTGCAAGGCGGAACGCAAAAAAATTTGGCGGCAGTAAAATCCCAGGTGGATTATATCAAAGAAAGAGTGAAAGATGCGAAAGTAACGGTGCATCAATATTGCGGAGTTTCTGGTGCTATTGGAGCAGCTTTTGAAGCATTAGCAGTTACTAAAAACAAAACTACTGCATTTATCGGATTAGAACAAACCAAACAATTAACTTATAAAACCTTAAGAGGAGAATCTACTCGTTGTGATTTTTGTAGCAACCTTTGTGTGCGAACATTTATTGAATCGGAAACTCCATCAGGCAAAGAAGCTCGTTTTATCGTTGCATCGTGCGAAAAAGGTACCGTAACCGATAAAGCGGAGATGAAAGCTATTGTTGCCAAACAAAAAGAAAAGGCGAAGAATAATCCGAACATGGTTAGTTTTTCAGCCAAAAGAGTTTTTAAAACCTTTAATCCTGAACTCGTTGCCAAAGTTGATACTGCTTTTTTTGGAAAGAAAAAATTAGCTAAAATTTTAGACGAACGTAAAAAAATAACCATCGGAATGCCACGAGCATTGAACATGTTTACCTATGCTCCATTTTTTAGAACTTATTTTGAAGCCTTAGGATTTAACAAAATAGTTTGGTCGCATTTTACCGATGGCGAAATGTATAAAGCAGGAAGTAAAAGAGGTTCTATCGACCCCTGTTTTCCATCTAAAGTTGCTGTTTCTCATATTCATGATTTAATTTTTTCGGACAAAAAAATCGATTTTATTTATTATCCAACTTTTATTAATTTAAAAGAAGATTTTGTAAATACTGTTGGCTCTTATG
>PFUQ01000071.1 GCA_002790175.1 Flavobacteriales bacterium CG_4_9_14_3_um_filter_32_8 | reverse complement strand
CAGTTGAATCACAACCGTTTGAACCTGTTAACACGTCAGTGTAAATTCCTGTTGCGTTGTAGGTATTTGTTCCAACGGTTACACTAAATCCTGCACATTCAACAAAAGTTTGTGAACCTGTGGTGGAGTTGTTTACTGTTACAGTTATGGTTTGAGACATTTCCAACTCACAAGCATCATCACATACGCCTGAACCTAACACCCAAGGATTGGCAATTCCATTGGTAATTATGCCATTATCACCTTGTAAAGAATTTAAAGCGGTACCTGTAGCTTCGTTCATAAGGGTGTATTGTGCTAATCCAGTTTCGCTTCCTGATAGACAAGTTTTGTAGTTATCAGCAATTTCTGAAGCAGAACGAGCTACATTCCAAACTCTAAAATTGTCATATACAGCATTGTTATTTCTAACGCTAGGTGTAAACCTTGGGTCGTGACCAAGTTCCATAACAGAGTTGGTATTGTTTAAAATACCCATTGTAATACCTATAGAGTTAGAAGCCACTAATACTCCATCATAGTAAATAAACATTCCACTTGAATTTGCAACAGTAGCTACGTGCATCCAACCCGTGGTGGTTATGGTAGGAAATTGTAAGCTAATCCATGTTCCACTATTGTTTACAAAAAAACTACCGCCTTCCCAAAGCCATACGTTAGTAGCCATATTATCAACTCCTGCTGATGATTGCCCAGCTCTTACAAAGTTGCTGATATTAAACTGCACCCAAGCTTCTACAGTAATTTCGTTAGTGTAAGCTGTAAAAGGAGCGTTAAATCTAATAAAGTCATCGTTGTTGGCTAAATCTACTGCACTTATTTTAGGCTCTTTAGCATAAACATTATAAGTAGTAGTAGAGTTAATGGTACCAGTGTTAAAGTTTATAGCATTACCGGTTCCTGCAACAGGTCCATCAACAATTGAACTATCAGCATCATCTCTTAAATAGTAGTTAAATCCTGTTTCAGAACTCCCTGTAGAAATGCTTACTGCACCACTGTTGCATAATGTGGTTTGAGAAGTACTTACTGTTTGGTCTGTGATAAGGCACACATTCATATAAGTTTCAAACCAAAAATCAGTGCCGCCGCCAAATGGTGTACAAGTAATTCCAGAATAAAAATCACCATTTGCGTAAGCACCTGAACCAAATGCTATATTACAGAGAGAGCCATCTGTAGTAGAGAGCAAAATAGTATAAGTTTGCCCTATGGTAAGGTTAGGTGGAGTACTTAAATTAAAAGAATAATTTTGAAATTCAGTAATATTTAAAAATGTTTCGTCTGCAAGGACTGTTACACCACAAGTACCTGCTCCGTCAATTATTCTTATGCGAATATCCGATGAAGAAGCAGTTGGAGCTTGATCTTTTATGTTAATAATAATTTTGGTTAATGGTCCAGAATATCCTGCAGTGAAGGATTGCCCACTTCCAGTTCCATTAATAGTTGTTGCCGAACCAGGTAAAGTGAAAGTTTGATCTAATATTTCTACTGCAAAAGAGTTAATAGAGAAGAGACAAAAGAAACAAGCTATTAGTTTCTTTGACAATGATGTAAATGATGTAGTTTTTTTTTTCATAAGAATTTTTTTGAATTAATAAAATATGTTATACAACACAAATTAAAAGAAATTGTCATTGCTAACTTATTTAAAGTTGTGAATGACGTGTTTTTGTTGTGAATGACGTGTTAGTGTGATTTTTTATAGGAGCGAGAAATGGGCAGTTTGGTTTGATTGATGTAAACCGAATTAATATTTTGAGCGGTTATTTTTTGTTTGTTCACTATAAACGAACGGTGAATACGCATAAAATCATTACTTAATTTTTCTGCGATTTTTTTTAATGTAATTCGCTGCATGATGAGTTTACTTTCAGTAACTATTTTGGTATAAGAGCCTTCGGCTTCGCAATATAAAATGTCTGACTCCAATAGGAGTTCTATTCCTTTTGAAGTGATAATTTCTAATTGTTTTTTTGCTGATTTTTTTAATCTAATTAACTCAATAGCTGCTATTACATCTTGTTCGTTAAAAGGTTTGGTAATGTAGGTTTCGGGTTGGGTTGCAATGGCTTTTTTTAATGTTTCTATTTCGTTGTTGGCTGTAATGTAAATAAATGGAATTTTTAATTGATGAAGTTTTTTACCAAACTCAATACCACTTTGATTGTCAGACAACCGAATGTCTAATAAAAATAAATCGGGTAATTTTAGTAGCATTTTTTCTGCCTCTACTAAATTATCAGTTGCACCTAAAACAACGATATGGTTTTTTGTAAGAATATCTGCTAAATGTTCAGCAACAATATATTCATCTTCAACAATAACTGCTTTCATAAGTAGATAATTTATCGTTTTTTATTTGTCTTATGGAATAGCCTATATTCATTGGTGTTTAGCTCAATTTTTTTATTGTTTGTTTTTGTTTCGCTGCTAACTTTGTTGGTGTTTGCAACAAACGTGTTGTTGGTGGCTATTTCATTTTAATTTAATAGTTGTTTTAAAATAAAATCCATTTTCATTTTTTATGTCGTAATCAGTTTTCAGTTGTTTACAAAGTAAATGGATTAATTTTGGAGTTTCATTTTTTGGCAACCCTTTACCGTTATCACAATAGGTAAATTCAATTTTTTTATTGTTGCTATTCGACAATTGTATTGAAATTTGTTTTGAAGTGTTTCCATTTTTGTTGAAAGCGTGTTTTATGGTATTTATAATTAATTCGTTGAGGAGTAATCCCATATAAACCGATTTTTCAATACTAAAAAAAACAGTATCCATGTTTTTGGTTAGTTGAATGTTTTTGGCATTTAATAATGGCATCAGATTGTCGCACAATTTGGTAAGGTAATCTTTTAAATTTATTTCACTTTTTTCTTCATTTATATACAATTGTTGGTGCAGTGTTGCGATGGATTCAATTTTTGTTACAATATTGGTAAGTGCTTCGTGTTGTTGATTTTCTTCTTTATTTTTTTCTCTGGCAATAAGAGAAACAATTAATTGGAGGTTGTTTTTTATTCGGTGGTTCGCTTCTCCAATAAAAAATTCATTTTCTTTTAATAGTTTAGATAATCGCTTGTTTTTTGCTCGAACAGTTAGGTAAAATATGAATAAAGAAGCGAGTAAAACAGAAAGTAGAACAATGGTTATAAAAAATGTTTTTTGCCGTTGTTTCTCTTGTGCTATAATACTTTTTTGTTTGATTATTTCAGCATTTTTTTGTTCGGTTTTAAATTTTGTTTCCAGCTCGGCAATGGTTTTATTTTGATTATTTAAATAATAATTATTAGCTTCTTTTTGGTATTCTGCTAAATATTTATAACCATTTATTGAGTCGTTTAATGCAAAGTAAGCTGTAGAATTGTATTGTAATATAGGGCATTTAAGATTAGACCAATTGGTGTTAGCAATGTTTTTTAAATTGTTTTCTAAATGATGAATAGCTAAACGGTAATTCTTTTGGTTAAAGTAAAGTTTAGCTTTATTCAAATAAGTATTTGCGTGATTTATTTGGTCGTTTCTATTTAGTTCTAAAGCTTTATCAAAGTATGTTAATGCTTTATTATACTCTTTTTTCTGTTCGTAAATATTACCTAATTCATTGTAAATTGTAGCCTGTTCATTAGTATAGTTGTTTTTTTTAGCTAAAATTAGAGCTTCATTAGAATGCTTTATTGCTTCATCTAATTTTCCGATATGGTTAAGATAAGCTGCTTTTCTGTTTAAATAAATGCAAAGTGTTACAGGAGAAAATTCTGGAAGTGGCGTTAAGTCATTAAATAGCTCATCAGCATCATCAATACGTTGTGTTAACGTGTAGAAATCAGCTAATTGCACTCGGGTTTTAAATAATAACTCAGCATTATTAATTCGTTTACTCCACTCAATGGCTTTTAAATATGTATTTAACGACAAAGCGTTTTTAAATAAAATCCGTTCAGCACGTGCTATTCTCAACATGACCTCAATGGATAAAGAATCCATTTTTTTATTCTCGGAAAGGTATAATTTAAAAAATCGCTCTGCTTTTTCAAAATCTTGGGTTTTATCAAAAAAATAAGCACTATCTAAAGTAGGGTTATTAGCGTATAATTTAGTTAATGAAGTCGCCAACCCAATACCTACAAAAAAAATGATGTATTTAAAATAGTGCATACGTATGGATTGGTAGTTTTAACATAGAATGGAGTAATTCTACACCACCACATTTACAATTTTCTGTGGTACAACTATTATTTTTTTAGGCGTTTTTCCTTCGAGGTATTTGGTGGTTTGCTCGTTGGCAAGCACTTCTTTTTCTACTTCGGTAGGAGTTAATGCTGTTGGCAATTCCAACACAAAACGCATTTTACCGTTAAACGATACTGGATATTTGTGATTGCTTTCTACCAAATATGCTTCGTTGTATTTCGGATAAACAGCATACGTTATACTCTCTTTATTACCCAATTTAGCCCACAATTCTTCAGCAATGTGAGGAGCATAAGGTGCTAAAATAATTAACAACGGTTCTAAAATTGCTCGTTTGTTGCATTTTTGTGCGGTTAGTTCGTTTACACAAATCATGTAAGCAGAAACAGGCGTATTAAACGAAAAACGCTCGATGTCTTCTTTTACTTTTTTAATGGTTTTGTGCAACGATTTTAAAGCCCCCTCATCCCCCTCTAACTCCCCCGAAGGGGGAGGACCACCCACCACACTTTTTAAAATGGGCGTTTCATCAACGTAAAAACTTTCGTTTTCCCCTGAATGAAACAAACGCCACAGTTTTTTTAAGAAACCATGCACACCAGTAATTCCTTGTGTATCCCAAGGTTTGTGTTGCTCTAGTGGGCCTAAAAACATTTCGTAACAACGCAAGGTATCGGCTCCATATTTTTCTACTAATTCATCAGGAGTTTGTACGTTGTATTTGGATTTGGACATTTTTTCGACTTCTCTTTCAACTATGAAATCTCCATTTTCATTACAAATAAATTCTGCTCTATTAAATTGATGATTATTTTCTTTTAAATCTTCATAATCCAATATGTTGTTCTTTACATAATTAATTGGAATATAGATAGAATAAGAAGCATTTGGAGCAAAATCTAATTCTCCTATTTTTTCAGGGTTTTGTTGTTTTATTGCCCTACCTAAATTATTTAATCTTTCTTTAATCTTTACAGATAAATCTATATCATTATCCTCCAATTTTTCTAGCAAATCACTAGAAATAAAAAATTCTGGGATTTCACAAGCATCAATTTGTGGGGTATTTATGTTGTTGTTAATATCTGCTATATATACGTGAGTTAATAATTTTATAGCTTTTGCCGAATTCCCTTGAATCATACCTTGGTTAATCATTTTTTGGAAAGGTTCTTCAAAAGGAATGTAGCCTAAATCGTATAAAAACTTGGTCCAAAAACGAGCATAAAGTAAGTGTCCGGTAGCATGTTCGGCTCCACCAATGTATAAATCTACATTTTTCCAGTAGTTTACTTTTTCCTTGGCAACAAACTCGTTGTCGTTATTGGCATCCATGTAGCGTAAAAAATACCAACTGCTCCCTGCCCAACCTGGCATGGTGTTAAGTTCGATAGGTCCTTCCCATCCTAAATCCTTCCCTGAGGGAAGGACTTTATACGCCCAATTTTTAGCTCTACCCAAAGGAGGTTTGCCATCTTCGGTAGGAAGGTATTTTTCTACTTCTGGTAGAACAATCGGTAAATCTTTGTCATCAACCAAATAAGGCACATCGCCTTTATAATACACAGGAAATGGTTCTCCCCAATAACGCTGACGAGAAAAAACAGCATCACGCAAACGGTATTGTGTTTTGCCTTTACCAAAGCCGCGTTTTTCAATTTCGGCAATGGCTTTTTTAATGGCTTCTTTGGCAGGTAAATCGTTTAAAAAGTCCGAATCGGTGATGATGGCGTCTTTTTCGGTGTAAGCTGCCGCAGAAATGTCCTTATCCTTAAAAATGTTTTTTATTTCAATTCCAAAATGAGTGGCAAAATCCCAATCGCGTTGGTCGCCACAAGGCACTGCCATTACAGCTCCAGTTCCGTAGGTTGCCAACACATAATCACCAATCCAAATTTGAACTTTATCGCCCGTAAATGGGTGGATAGCATAAGCACCCGTAAATGCTCCCGTAATGTTTTTGATGTCCGATTGTCTATCTCGTTCCGATTTTAATGAAGCAGCTTTTTTGTATGCTTCAATTTCGGCTTTTTGTTCGGGAGTTGTAATTACATCAACCAATTCGTGTTCTGGTGCTAACACCATAAACGAAACACCGAAAATGGTGTCGGGGCGGGGGGTGAAGACAGAAACTTCCCATCCTAAATCCTTCCCAAAGGGAAGGACTTTGGCTTCATCTTTAATTGAGGGGCGTTGTGCTAATATTGTAGCAATTTTAGTTATTACAGTATCAATATCAGCTAAAACGTCTTCATTTTTAAATCTTAATACCTCGTAACCTAGTTCATTTAATCGTTCAGTTCTCGCTTCGTCGGCTTCTTTTTGCAAATCATGAATTTTTCCATCCACTTCAAGTATTAGCTTTTTATCTAAACAAACAAAATCCGCAATATAACTGTCTATCGGGTGTTGTCTTCTAAATTTAACATCTAATTTCTTACCTTTTAAATGTATCCATAAAACCGATTCTGCTTCTGTTGGATTTCTTCGCATTTCTTTTGCATTATCTAAAAGTAGATGTCCGATAGCCGCATCTCCAGTTAAATATTTTGGGGTAGCTTCTCCCTCTCCTTTGGAGAGGGTCGGGGAGAGAACTTTAAACTTCACACTCGCTCCTTGGGATTTTCCAATCCAATTTCGTTGAATGTCTTTTACCGAATCGGTCCAATCCAACCCTTCTAAACCATTGATTAATCGTTCTGCATAAGCCGTAATTCGCATGCTCCACTGACGCATCAATTTCTGCTCTACAGGATGTCCGCCACGCTCAGAAACACCATCTTTTATTTCGTCGTTAGCCAAAACTGTTCCCAGTGCAGGACACCAGTTTACCCAAGTGTCTGATAAAAATGCAATACGGTAATTCAAGAGCATTTTTTGTTGTTGCTCTTCGTTCCAACTGTTCCAATCGGCTGCCGAAAAAGTGGCAACATCATCGCAAACTGCATTTACATCGGCATTTCCTTTCGATTTAAATTGCTCAATTAAAATGTCAATTTTTTCGGCTTTATCTGCGTCTTTGTTGTACCACGAATTAAACAACTGCTTAAAAATCCATTGTGTCCATTTGTAGTAATTCGGGTCGGAAGTTCTCACCTCTCTGTCCCAATCGAACGAAAAACCTATTTTATCCAATTGGTTTCGGTAACCAGGAATTACGTTTCCTTGTTTGTCAATTCCACCTTCAATGTTCATTTTGGTAGTAACAGCAGGGTGTTGACCAGTTTGAATAGCGTATTGTTCGGCAGGCAAACCAAACGAATCGTAACCCATTGGGTGCAACACGTTAAAACCTAACAAACGTTTGTAACGAGCATAAACATCGGAAGCAATATAGCCGAGCGGATGACCAACGTGTAAACCAGCACCAGAAGGGTATGGAAACATATCCAACACATAATATTTTGGTTTAGCAGAATTGTCTTTAGCCTTAAATGTTTTGTTCTCTGCCCAATACTTTTGCCAGTCTTTTTCTATTTGGTTAAATTGATACTGCATCGTTAATAAGTCTATAATCAGGTTGCGAAATTAACAATATTTAGGTGTATTTTTGAAGAATAAAGTTGTTTGCAAACAACTTTATTCTATTTTTGATTGATAATTGATGGAAGTCGGAAGACCGAAGATGAAAATCGGAAGAAGGCTTTGAACTAAGGCTCTCCCCTTGAGGGGAGATACAGAGGGGTGATGTTTTGAGGATACTGACAACCTAGAACTAAAAAAAATGTCTGACAAAGAAAATAAACATACACAAAGAAGGTTACGTTCCTCTTATGTAACAACCATTATCAGTATTTCGTTGGTGTTGTTTATGTTGGGAATGTTAGGGTTAATTATCTTAAATGCCAAACAAATTTCTAATCATGTAAAAGAAAATATTGGGTTTTCGATTATTCTGAACAAGGGAATTAAACCTCAAGAAGTAAAGCACATAAAAGATTTGTTAGGTGCTGAGGTTTTTGTGAAAGAAACCCAATTTATTGACCCTGATGTTGCAGCAAAAGAATTTCAAGAAGCATTGGGTGAAGATTTTGTTAAATTTATTGGTGAAAATCCGTTGTTGCCATCCATAGATGTAAAATTAAACGCAGCGTATGCGAACCCCGATAGTTTGTCAAAAATTGAAACAGAGTTGTTGGAGAACACAAAAATTAAAGAAGTTTTTTATCAGCCTGATTTAGTGAATGCCGTAAATAAAAACATGAATAAAATAAGTTATTACTTGTTGGGATTTAGTGCTTTGTTGTTAATTATTGCCATGGCTTTAATCAACAATACCATTCGTTTAGCAATTTATTCTAAACGATTTTTAATAAAAACCATGCAGTTGGTAGGAGCAAAACATTCTTTTATTCGAAAACCTTTTGTATTGAGAGGTATTGGCAATGGAATCGTAGCTGCTTTTATAGCAATTGGATTAATTATTACCTTTTTATATTACCTTCAACAACAATTCCCAGAATTAATTGTTTTTAAAAATATTGAATTGTATGTTGCCTTATTTCTCATTGTTATCGTTTTAGGAATTATTATTTCATGGATTTCAACTAATTTAGCTATTCGAAAATATTTAAGAATACAAACAGGAGATTTATATTAAATTAAATAGTATGAGTGAAGATAAAAAATTAAATACCGATTTTGCCTTTGGTAAAGAAAATTACATCTTAATAGCAGCTGGAACAATACTTACTGTTATTGGTTATTTTTTAATTTCTGGAGGAGGTTCTGATAACCCTGCGGTTTTTAGTGAAGAACTATTTAACACCCGTAGAATGTTTATTGCACCAATTGTAATTTTGGTTGGATTAGGAATAGTTGGTTGGGGAATTCTAAAAAAATCAAAGTAAAGAAGACGGAATCCTTCAGCTGACGGACGAAGTCAGAAGAAGGCATTGTGCGTTGGATTTCCTCCCTTGAGGGAGGACTGAGGTGGGTGATACAGTGGGGTGATGTTTTTAGAAGACAGAGTTGAACTATTTACAAATTCTTACATTTACACATTAATAAATTTTCACAGTAATTTCCATGACTATTATTGAAGCCGTTATTTTAGGAATTATTGAAGGATTAACAGAATTTCTACCTGTTTCTTCTACGGGACACATGATTATTGGCTCTTCAGTTATGGGAATTGCCAATGATGACTTCACTAAAACTTTTACCATTGCTATTCAGTTTGGAGCTATTTTGTCGGTGGTGGCAATTTACTGGAAACGATTTTTTCAAAGTGTTAATTTTTATTTCAAATTATTAGCAGGTTTTATTCCTGCCGCTGTGCTCGGTTTTTTATTAGATGATTACATCGATGCCTTATTAGAAAATGTCATTGTTGTGGCGACCACTTTATTATTGGGAGGAATAATATTAATATTTGTGGATAAATGGTTCGCAAAAACCGAAGAAATAGGAACTTCAGCAGTAAGTTATCCTACAGCATTTAAAATAGGATTATTTCAGTGTATCGCCATGATTCCAGGAGTTTCTCGTTCGGCAGCGACAATAATAGGAGGACTAACCCAAAAAATGAATCGTAAAGCAGCAGCCGAATTTTCTTTCTTTTTGGCAATACCGACCATGTTTGCTGCAACAGCCTATAAATTATTAAAATTTTATAAATCTGGAGGAGGTTTTCATGGTGAAGAAATTTCATTATTAATTATCGGGAATATAGTAGCTTTTGTTGTCGCCATTATCGCCATCAAAGCATTTATTAGCTTTTTAAACAAACATGGGTTTAAATATTTTGGGTATTACCGAATTGCCTTAGGATTAACACTATTATTTTTACACTTTATTGGAGTAGAATTAACAATTATATAAGTGTTAGAAAAACTCAAAGAAAAATTTCTATCAGGACAACTTATTTTAATCGATAAACCATTAACCTGGACTTCTTTTGATGCCGTAAAAAGAGTAAGATACCTGATTAGAAAAGAATTAGAAATTAAAAAAATTAAAGTTGGACATGCAGGAACTTTAGATCCTTTGGCAACAGGGTTATTAATAATTTGCACTGGAAAATTCACCAAAAAAATTGATGAAATTCAAACGCAAGAAAAAGAATATACTGGAATTATTACCCTTGGAGCTACAACTCCTTCGTTTGATTTAGAAAAACCAATTGACTTCGAATTTCCAACCACGCACCTCTCAGAAAAATTGATTAAAGAAACTGCTCTATCCTTTATTGGCGAACAACAGCAAGTAGCTCCCATCCATTCGGCAAAAAAAATAGATGGAAAAAGAGCTTATGAATATGCCAGAGAAGGAGAAGAAGTAATCCTTAAATCGAACACCATAACCATTAAGGCTTTTGATGTGGAAGTTTGTAATTTATCGGCTTTAGAAACGCACGATTTAATTGATTCTAAAATTAACAGAGAAAAACCTTATTCAAAAGGAGTTCACGTTAAATTTAAAATTGTTTGCACCAAAGGCACCTACATCCGTTCTGTTGCTAGAGATTTTGGTTTAGCATTAAATTCTGGCGGACATCTTTCTCAACTCAGAAGAACTCGAATTGGTAATTATCGAATAGAAGATGCCCTAAAAATGGAAGAGGTTCAACGATTGTTTTTATAAGGTCGTTTATCGTTTTGCATTTTTGTATCATGATGCTTCCGCAAGGATCTTCCTTGTGGTTTACACTACGATCGGGGAGTGAAGTATCATTCTCCCAACAACTTCAATAATTCATCCAATTTTGGAGTCAAAATCACTTCAATTCGTCTGTTCTTTTTTCGCCCTTCAACGGTGTTGGACAAATCTAAAGGTA
>PFUQ01000073.1 GCA_002790175.1 Flavobacteriales bacterium CG_4_9_14_3_um_filter_32_8 | reverse complement strand
CATTTTAAACAATAAATAGATGCTAAGAAATTCGACTCCAATTTACTTTATTGCTAAACAAGTGGTTGAGGTTGGTTTTTAGTCTATGGTTTTTAGCCAATGCTAAATCGGGGTCTTCTTTTAAAATTTCAATAGCTGTATCTCTTGCTAATTGCAGTATTTGTCCATCTTTGGCTAAATCGGCAATGTTTAAATTTAGCAAACCACTTTGTTGTGTTCCCTGTAGGTCACCTGGTCCACGTAATTTTAAATCTACTTCAGCAATTTCAAACCCATCGTTGGTGCGAACCATTGTATCCATACGTAATTTACCATCGGAACTTAACTTATTGCCAGTCATTAAAACGCAAAACGATTGTTCGGCTCCTCTACCTACTCTTCCTCTTAATTGGTGCAATTGCGATAATCCAAATCGTTCAGCACTTTCAATAATCATTGCACTTGCATTGGGAATATCAACGCCAACCTCAATTACAGTAGTTGCCACCATAATTTGTGTTTCTCCTTTTACAAATCGCTGCATTTCAAAATCCTTGTCGGCAGTTTTCATTTGTCCATGAACGATGCTTACCCGATATTTTGGTAGTGGAAATCTTCTGGTAATACTTTCATAGCCATCCATTAAATCTTTGTAATCTAGTTTTTCCGATTCTTTAATTAATGGATAAACGATGTAAATCTGTCGTCCTTTTTTTATTTCTTCTTCCATAAATCCAAACACACTTAATCTCGAAGAATCAAAACGGTGAATGGTTTTAATGGCTTTTCTACCTGGAGGTAATTCATCAATAACTGAAACATCTAAATCGCCGTAAAAAGTCATTGCTAGTGTTCGAGGAATTGGAGTTGCCGTCATTACCAAAACATGAGGTGGAATTCCTTCCCCCCCTTTTTCCATAATTTAGCTCGTTGCTCTACGCCAAAACGATGTTGTTCGTCAATCACCACAAATCCTAAATTTTTAAATTTTACTTTATCTTCGATTAATGCATGAGTTCCAATTAAAATATTAAGCTCTCCATTCTCCAATTGTTCGTGAATTAATCTTCTAGCTGCAATTTTTACTGAACCTGTTAATAATTCAATTTTAACATTCATTCCATTTAACAATGTTTTTAAATTTTGATAATGTTGTGTGGCTAGTATTTCTGTTGGAGCCATTAAACAAGCTTGAAAACCATTGTCCAACGCAATTAACATGCACAATAAAGCAACGACAGTTTTTCCACTCCCAACATCTCCTTGCAATAATCTGTTCATGTGTTTACCAGAACCGATATCTTTACGTATTTCTCGAATGACTCTTTTTTGAGCTTCGGTTAATTCAAAAGGTAATTTTTCGGAATAAAAAGTATTAAAATTAGTTCCGACATTTTTAAAAATAGTTCCTCTAACGGTTTTTTCTTTGATAACTTTTTGTCGAAGTAATTTAAGTTGGAGGTAAAAAAGTTCTTCAAATTTTAAACGGAATCTTGCCTTTTGTAAGATGTGTTCGTTGGCTGGTGTGTGCACATTAATTACTGCAGTTTCTTTGTCAATCAGTTTTTGATTTTCCAAAATTTCATCGGATAATGTTTCTGGTATTTGTTTTGGAATTTGTGCAACTAAATTTTTTTGTATTTTATGAATTCCTTTAGAAGTTAAACCCCTTGTTGAAAGAAGCTCAGTTGTGGAATACACTGCTTCTAAGGTTACCTTATTTTCTATTAAAGCGTTGTCCACTTCATCCATTTCTGGATGAGGAATGTTAAGTCGATTTTGGTACTTAGTTGGTTTACCATAAACAATGTACTCGTTTCCTAGAATAATAGATGAAGAAAGCCATTTTAATCCTCTAAACCAAACCAATTCAATACTTCCTGTTTCGTCTTGAAAAATTGCTACTAATCTTTTTGTCCCTTTTTCACCCAGCGTTTGTAAACTGGTAATTTTTCCTTTGAGTTGGATGTATGTTTCATCGGAATTTATTTCAGCAATGGTATAAACTTTAGATTTATCGATGTAACGAAAAGGATAATAATGTAGTAAGTCTCTAAACGTAAAAATGCTCAATTCTTTTTTAAGTAATTCAGCACGTTTTGGACCTACGCCTTTTAAATATTCAATTTTAGTATCTAATAAGTGGTCTGACATGAGCAGCTAAAGTAATCAGAAAAATACCAATAATCGATAGTAAGATTTTAATTTTATTACTATTTAATTACAACTATCTTTGAGCACAACAACAAATCTAGAGTATTTAGGATGGATACAAAGTTGAATAAAAAGCAATTGAATCACCAACTGTTATATTCTTTATTAACGATAGTCGTTGTTACCCTTATTATTTATGCAAATTCTATTGGCAATGGTTATAATATGGATGATTCGCTGGTGATGACCAATAATAGTTTAATTGATTTTGGAAATTGGAAAAGTATTTTCACTCAATATTCGTATCAAAGTAGCGAATATAATTTTGCTTACCGTCCCTTATGTGTTTTTTCATTTTATTTAGAAAATCTACTCTTTGGTAAAAGTCCACAAGTAAGTCATCTTATCAATTTAATCCTATACCTCTTATTAAATTTTACGGTATTCTTTTTATTGGTTAAAGTTTCGAACAACCTCTTTTCTTCACTAATCATTACCCTATTATTTGTGAGTTTCCCATTACATACTGAAGTGGTTGATAACATAAAAAATAGAGATGAACTTTTTGTTGCTATAGTTGGATTTCTTGCCTTATATTTTACAATCTGCTCGATTATAGCTAGAAATAAATATCATTTTCTGCTCATTTTTGTTTTCTCTTTTCTTGGAATTTTATTCAAAGAAACATTTATAATTTTTCCTTTTATTATTGCATTTAGTGCAGTATTTTTTTATTGGAAACCAAGTTTTCGTGAAAAAGTTATCGTTTTTATAAAATATTTGACAATTTCTGGAAGTGCAATTGTGCTAAATTTTATCTTCAAATTTTACTTTCTCGACAAAACAGCGATTAATCGAGAATTTGAATTCTTTGAAAATCCATTATTTTTTTCAACAATAGCAGAAAGAATTCTTCCCTCAATTTATATCATTGGATATTATATTTCGTTATTATTTAGCCCATTTCAACTCAGTTATTACTATGGATATAATACTATTAATTATCACGATTATTTTTCTTTAAATTTTATTTTAGGTGCATTGTTCCTTATTTCTATACCAATTATAATTTTCTACCATAACAAAAAAAATAAATTACTAATTATTGGAATAATAGTATTGGTAATTAACTTATTAGCCATCTCTAATTTTATAAAACCATTGGTAGGAATTGTTTCCGAACGGTTTATTTTAAATGGAAGTTTAGGGTTTTGTATTGTTCTCTATTTTTTGCTTCAAAGTATTGTCAATTATTTAGTAAAAGAAAATTATCATCAAAAAATATTGCTAATTGTTTTTTCCTTTGTTATCGTGTCGTATAGCATAAAAACCATCACCAGAAATAATGATTGGGAAAGTGAATTATCGCTATATGCTCATGACATTAAAAATGTTCCTACTTCAGTAAAAGCTAATGAAATGTTAGCAGGAAGCTATTATAAAATGTATTTCGAAGCTACCAATATAAACTATCTTAACACTAGCGAAAAGTATTATCTTAAAACAATAGCAATTTATCCACAACATGCTGCTTCTTTAAATAATTTAGGAACTATCAATTACATCAAGAAAAATTATAAAAATGCAATTGAATATTTTCAGAAAAGTTTATTACTGAAAGATAAACCACAAACTCATTATAACTTAGCTTTATGTTATTCGGCTATTGGAGCTATTCGGATGGCTAAAAAAGAATACGAAATAACATTAATAGCTCATCCTGAAGTACCAAATTTAGTGAGTACTTACAAACAGTTTGTCATTACTAATAAATTAATACCAGAATCCATTGTTTTTATCGAAAAAAAATTACTTAAAAAAAATAAAAATAACCTAACGAACTACTTACTATTGATTGATTTTTATAATGAATTAAACGATTATCAAATGATGTTATCCTATTTAAAAAGAGCCAATCAAATAAATCCTAATGCTAACTATCAAAATTATATGAGTCAACTTGAAAGTTATTTAAAAAATAAGCAGGCAACCAAAAGTAAGTTATAACGTCTATAGAAAACTAATAATTTTGTAAATATTAACTGATTTTTTCGAAGGTTTCAATCAATTAGATTATCTTCACTTTAAATTAAAAAAATTATGCTCCTCTTCGAGAAAGCTAAAATAAAGAAAGTCACGATCTCTCTTCTTTGCTGTCTATCAACAACCATAGCTTTTTCACAAGAAATTTGTGACAATGGAATAGATGATGATGGAGATGGGTTAATTGATTTAAACGACAATGTTGATTGTGTTTGTGCTCCAGTTCTTATCCCTTCTTTAATTCCTAATCCTTCTTTTGAAGCAATGAATTGCTGCCCAACTTCATATAGCCAAGTTAGTTGTGCTGCTGGGTGGTCTCAAGCGACAAGTGCAACATCCGATTATTTTAACTGTGGTTTTGATTTTGGATCGGCTACCAACGCAGGATTAGTTCCACCTCCTGATGGCGTTGGTTATTTAGGTACTATTTTTTCACCAGGTTGGCAAGAATATGTGGGTTCCTGTTTAATAAGTCCTTTACTTGCTGGAGTATCCTACACCCTTGATATGAACATAGCTTCCGCTCCTATTGATGGTTCAGGTGGCGTTTGTAATGGAGGGGTTATTGATTATCCACCCATAGATATTACCATATTTGGTCACCCTGGTTGCCCTTCATTTCCTATAAGCACAACCGGTTGCCCGTCTTCTGCTGATCCAGCTTGGATTGTTATTGGTACAGCAACTTATACTCCTATTCCTAGTTGGGGTATTATTTCTATTACTTTTACACCTTCTATCAATATTAATTCTGTAATCATTGGTTCGCCTTGTGCACTTCCTGCTGGTTATTCTCCACCAAGTGGATGTTATCCTTATTTTTATTATGATAATTTAATTCTGCAATCTACCTCGTTTTCTAATTCCATCACTCAAAGTGGTCAATGGTGTACTAATGATGTTCAGCTAACTACTAATCCTACAGCTAGTTCAACTTATCAATGGTACTTAAATGGAGTTGCTTTGGTTGGTGAAACAGGATTAACATTGAGCGTTTCTTCTAATAATTATGGCGTTGGAAATTATACTATTGTAACTACTACTGGTGTTGATTGTGCAGCAAGTTCTGATAGTGTTGTTATTCCTCCTTTTCCTGCTAGTAATTTCTCAGCTATATCTGTTTGCGAAAATTTACCCATCAACTTTGTTGACAATAGCACTTTTCCATCGGGTACTATTACCAATTGGAATTGGGACTTTGATGATGGAAATACATCAAACCTTCAAAACCCTTCTCATAATTACACCAACCCAGGTCCCTACAACCCAATACTTATCATCACTGCAGATAATGGCTGTTTGGACACCATTTCTATTCCTATTAACATCTTTTCCAACCCATCTTCTAGCTTTACAGTTGGAAATTATTCGTTAAATGATTCTGTTTTCGGCATAGAAAGAGGTATTTGCGAATTTGATAATGTTACTTTTATTGATAACAGCACCATCTCTAACGGAAATATTACCTCATGGAACTGGGATTTCGGTGATGGGAACACTTCCTCCCTACAAAATCCATCTCACACCTATTCTCCATCGGGAATTTTTAACGTTCAGTTAAATCTTATTTCAGATAGTGGTTGTGTTGATTCAATTATTATTTCTTTAATTATTAGCCCTAAACCAAACGCAGACTTTTCTGTGGCAGATGATTGTGTTGATGATGCTTTAGTCGTAAATAATTTATCGACTGTCTCATCTGGTTCAATTGCAGGATTGCAATGGGATTTTGGTGATGGAAATACCAGTAGTTCTTTTTCTCCTTTACATACTTATTTAAACGATGGTTTATATAGTATTGTATTAATTGCAGTATCGGATAGTGGTTGTAGTGATACGCTAACTAAAATTACCGAACGGTATCCTATGCCTATTGTAAATTTTACTTCTTCTAATGTTTGTTTTGGAGATTCTGTTTGCTTCGTTAATACTAGTAATATTAATCCTTCCGACACCATAACTAACTATATTTGGAATTTTGGTGATGGTTCTCCTCTCCAACCCAATACTAATATTTGTCATTTATACCCCGCTTTTGGTAATTATAATGTAACCTTAATAGCTAGTTCCAACCACAACTGTATTGACGATTCCATTAAACCAGTAAGTGTTTATCAATTACCTATTGCTGACTTTAGTTTTACAACTGTATGTGAAAATAATCCTCCCACACAATTTACAGATTTAAGTGTAGGAAATTCTGGAACTATTATTACTTGGAGCTGGAATTTTGGCGTTGGTAGTTCATCCATTCAAAATCCAACACATATATTTGCTTTAAATGGAACATTTCCAGTTGAATTAGCAATTGCAAATAGCGTAGGTTGTGTTGATACCATCACTAAAAATGTAATCGTAAAAGCAAAACCAACAGCTAATTTTGATGCTGATATAACTTATGGTTGTATTCCTTTATGTGTTAATTTTCAGGATTTAAGTACTTCAAATGCCACTAATATTACTACTTGGCAATGGGATTTAGGGAATAATAGCACTGGCAGTCAAACACCATCTTTAAATTGTTACACAACTGCTGGAGATTATACGGTTTCCTTAATTGTTCAAAACGATTTAGGTTGTGTAGATACGCTTACAAATATTAATTACATCAATGCTTATCCATTACCAATTGCTGACTTTAGTGCCGACCCACAACCAACCGATATTTATTACCCAACCATCAACTTTACTAATTTATCTTATGATGCTAGTAGTTGGCTTTGGAATTTTGGAGGAGAAGATTCCTCAATTATCTATTCGCCCTACCATATTTATGCTGATTCTGGTAATTATTACATCCAGCTAGAAGTATGGAATAGCTATGGTTGTTATGATTCTATTGTTAAGTGGATTCGAATAGATCCTGTTTCCAATATTTATATACCCAATACTTTTACCCCTGACCAAGATGGAGTGAACGATGGGTTCTTCTTTGTGGGAGAAAATATGGTAGAAGATGATTTTGAATTTTCTATTTTTGATAGATGGGGAGAAACGATATATTACACCCAAAAGTTTAGACCTTGGAATGGAATTTATAAAGGCAAGCCAGTAGAACAAGGAGTTTACATCTATAAATTTTATGTAAAAGATATTAATAATGTAACCAAAACTTATATTGGTAGGGTTACTTTGTTAAGGTAGATTTTTTTCTCTAATTTAATTTGTTAGGACAAAATAAGCTTTTAAATATTTTGAGTTCCCAATAGGATTACTGGATTTTCCATTAATCCTTTAAATGTTTGCAAAAACTCAGAGCCTGTAACACCATCTACTACTCTATGATCGCATGAAAGTGTAACTTTCATTATGTTTCCAGGAATTAGTTGTCCATTTTTTATAACTGGCACTTGATTAATTCCGCCAACAGCTAAAATGCAGGCATCTGGGGGATTGATAATGGCTGTAAATTCTTCAATACCAAACATTCCTAAATTAGAAATGGTAAACGTGTTACCTTGCCAATCCTCAGGTTGTAATTTTTTGTCTTTTGCTTTTTTTACATATTCAGCTACTTCTTCAGAAATTTGACTTAATGTTTTTCCATCAGCAAAACGAACAACTGGAACCAGCAAACCATCTTCAACAGCAACAGCAACCCCAATATTTACATGTTCGTTGTATCTAATTTTATCTCCCAACCAAGAGGAATTAACTTTAGGGTGTTTTTTTAATGCAACTGCTACTGCTTTTATTATTAAATCATTAAATGATACTTTTATTCCAACAATATCAAGAATAGATTTTCGAGCATTGATAGCATTATCCATATTAATAGATAGCGTTAGATAAAAATGCGGAGCAGAAAATTTACTTTCTCCTAAACGTTGAGCAATTATTTTACGCATTTGCGAAACAGGAACTTCTGTATATTTTTCTACACTTACAAAATTTGAAATTATACTTGCTCCAGAATAATTTTCTAAATCTCTTTTTGTAATTCTTCCGCCATCACCTGATCCTTTTATGGTTGATAAATTAATATTTTTTTCTATCGCAAGTTTTTTAGCCAATGGGGAAACCATTAATCTACCATTTGAATTTGGTGTAGCAACAATTTGCTGCTGTTGGTTAACAACAATTTCTTTGGTTTCTTTGGTTTCTTTGGTTTCTTTGGTTTCTTTGGTTTCTTTGGTTTCAAAATTAGGGACTTTTTCTTCTTTGACTTCGAGCGTTTTTTGAGCTACAACTTTTATCGGTTTATCTTCTTTTATTAATGCTGCGATATCCTCTCCTTTTTCACCAAAAATTGCAAGGACAGTATCAACAGGAGATGTACCCCCTTCCTGAACACCAATGTACAACAATGTGCCATTTAAATAGGATTCAAATTCCATAGTTGCTTTGTCTGTTTCTATATCAGCCAATAAATCTCCTTCTTTCACTTTATCTCCAACTTTTTTATGCCATTTTGCCACCACTCCTTCGATCATGGTATCACTTAATTTGGGCATTCTCACTATTTCAGCCATAATTTTTTGTTTATAAAGTTCTTAAAGTACCGAAAAATGTTTTTTCAAAAAAATTTAGTTACTGTTTAGGCACTTTTTGTTTCTCGCAAAGACACAAAGTTTCTTATGATTTTTGTTTCCCTTTCCTTTTTCTCATTTCACATTTCTCCTTTCTAATTTTTACACACCCCTAACCATCCGTCAGCTGACAAAGGGAAAGCCAAACGCACATTGCCCTTTCCCTTATCTATTTCTACTTTCACCTTTCTACTTTCACCTTTTCTAATCTCTAATAAAAGGATAAGGTTCTGCATAAATATCTTCGTACATTGCTTCTGGTTCTGGAAATGGAGAATCTTCGGCAAATTTAATCGCTTTTTCTATTTTATTTTTCACCTTTTGATGTATTATTTCCAATTCTTCCTCCGAAGCATGTTTATTTTTCTTTATTGTTTTTAATACCCTATCAATTGGGTCTTCCGCTAAATATTCTTCTTCTTCTTTTTTTGTCCTGTATTTTCTTGGATCTGACATCGAATGCCCTTTAAAACGATAAGTTTTCATTTCTAATAAATAAGGTCCTTTTCCATCTCTACACCATTTAGCAGCTTTTGCAATGGCATTATGAACCGCTTCAACACTCATCCCATCAACAGGCTCTCCTGGCATATCATAACTTAATCCTAAACGATATAACTCAACTACATTAGATGTTCTTGCCACAGAAGTTCCCATTGCATAATGGTTATTTTCTATAATAAAAATAACAGGCAACTTCCAAATCATCGACATATTAAATGCTTCGTGCAAAGCTCCTTGTCTAATTGCTCCATCACCCATCGAACATAAAGTAACATTGTCTGTTCCTTTGTATTTTTCGGCAAATGCTAAACCTGCTCCCAAAGGTATTTGTCCTCCAACAATTCCGTGTCCACCAAAAACTCTTTTGCTAATATCAAACATGTGCATGGAACCACCTTTCCCCTTCGATAAACCAGTTGATTTACCATACAACTCAGCCATCATATATTTAATATCTGTTCCTCTTCCTATAGGATGAGCATGACAACGATAAGCGGTTATCATATTATCTTCTGGCTTTGTTGCTGATACTGCCCCAGCAACAACAGCTTCTTGCCCGATATATAAATGAAGAAAACCACCAAATTTTCGTTGAATGTATAATTGACTAATCTTCTCTTCAAATTTTCGCATCAAATACATGGATTCATACCAACTTAGGTATTGTGATTTTGAAAATTTAGCTGTTTTTGCCATAGTAAAAAAATAAATAAGGTGCAAATTTATGATATTTCTCAATTGATAAGGTGATGAAATCTCATTTTTTAAGAATATCTACTGCATCAAATCCGAAAGGTAGTAAATCTTTGATGCTATTAAACACCCATATTTTAGAATTTCCTGATTTTAAAATTACTTTAATTGGTTTTTTTTGTAACATTTCGTACTCCATTAAAACTTGTCGGCAAGCACCACAAGGTGAAAAAGGGGTAGGATTAGATTGCTCAGTAACAATCGCAATTTCTATAACATCTTGCTCAGGAAAAGTTGATTTTGCAGAAAAAATAGCTACTCGTTCAGCACAAATTCCTGATGGATATGCTGCATTTTCTTGGTTGGTTCCTAAAATAATATTGCCATTAGCCAACTTTATAGCCGAACTTACTTTAAATTGAGAGTATGGAGAGTATGAATTTTTTAGGTTCTTTTCTGCTGCTTTAGTTAATAAAACTAAACTCTTTTCTACGCCATCTGTTAAAGAATTGTATTCTGAAAATTCAATAATTAAGTTTTTTTTATTCATGTAATAATCTATTAATAATTTATTAATGTTAATTTTAAACCAATTTATGAGTTTAATAAGTCAAACATAGCAAAAAATTAAGAATGAAAAGGTATTTTTTATTTTCAACAATTATTGCATTCACACTTTTTTCTTGTTCTAAAGAAGAAGGTGAAGGTGGAAAATCTTCTATAAAAGGAAAAGTGCATTTAACAGATTTAACAGGTTGGAATGCAGGTGATGACTACGATGTCCCTGATTATGATGTTTATATCATTTATGGAGATAAAGACGATGTGTATGATGATGATATGAAAACTAATTTTGATGGCACCTTTGAATTCAAAAATCTTAGAAAAGGTTCTTATCGAATATTTGCATATACCACCGATTTAACTACCCCTTCAGGAATTTCTCCAGTTTTTAAATCTGCTGAACTTGGTGGAAATGACCAAGTAGATGTTGGGACTATTGAAGTAGAAAAATAATTGAATCAACTGAACAGCATATTAGACCAATTTACACCTATTTCGTTAA
>PFUQ01000187.1 GCA_002790175.1 Flavobacteriales bacterium CG_4_9_14_3_um_filter_32_8 | reverse complement strand
GTGTTTCAAAAATTTTCATTGTCTCTAAAAAACTATGAAAATTTTGATGCGAATCAATTTTTAGAACCCACCTTAAGAAAGAAAGTCATTTAAAAATATCATTTCGAGTTTCCAACCTTTTAGCGAAAGTTAATAAGCGAAAGAGCTGCTTCAATAACGCCCCACTTTTTAAAGGGGAAATAAAAATTAAGCTCCTCTCTGTACTTGGTTTTCATGAATCGATCGTTCGTAGATATGAACAACTGGTTTAAACTTAGTGCGAATAATAGACCAACGCTCAGGATATTGCTGAAATAAGTTATTTATTTTTTTGTGGTGTTTTTTTAACACATCCGATATAGCTGCTGGGGAAACTCTTGGAAAACATTGCTCGCCAATATTTAAACCAGTAATTCGTTCGTTTTTTGTTAGTAGAATTTTAGCAGCCGCTTCGTACTTATCTAAAAACAACTGTGTTTTGTTTAAATTTTCTTGTTTTATAGTTAGAGTTGGTTGGTTGATAAAACTATTAAGGACTAAATCGTTTACCGATATTTCGTAAAAATTAGACGGTGCATATTTATTTAAAATAATTTCTAAACTATTGGTTAAAATTCTCTCTATTTTGTCTAAGGACAGCCTTAAATCATTCAGTTTAGCAATAGCATCGTTGGCTAAAATAAATTCAATATCCTCTTTTAGCGTTAATTTATTTAGGAGATAAAAATAAGTTGATTTTGCCTGCTCCAATCGTTCTTTTTCCAATTGGTTAATTTTTCCCTGCAAATGACTGTCGTTATAGGTTTTTGCAATTTTTTGGTGAATGGCTGCATCGCTTTTATTAGATGCTATAATGAGTTGAATTTGGTTGTATAAGATATTCTGAATGACTTCCTTAACAGTTACCGCCATTGCTTCGTTGGTGCTTGATAATTTAAAATTAGAGATGTTATTTTTAAAATAAAAGTAAAGTACATCGTAATTTTCATCAAAATCGTTTAAAAATCGAAGTTCCAATACCGAATTTTTTTCTTCGTCAGCCAAAGTTAATTGACCATTTTCTTGATTAGATACTTCAAAAGGAACTTGATTTATCGAAATCCAATTGGCTATTTTTTTCGATTTCCGAAGGTTTTCAATAAAAGTAGCATCTTCAGAAATTAAGGGAGTGAGCTCTTTTTCAAAACTCAACACCTCAATGTTCTTAGTAGTTTTATTATAAAACACGGCAATACATTTTTCTAATCCGCTCACCATTTTGGATGCATTTTCCAACACATAATGAAAAGGAGGAGTTAAAAATGTATATCGTTTGATCATCATTTAAATTTAAACGCTTAAATATATAACTTAAATTTAAGTAACGCAAATTTAATTCAGCTTAAATTAAAATTCAAGTGTAACTATCACTTAAACGTAAAAATATTATCAAAAGTTGCTTGTTTATTTGTATAAAAATAGATGTTATGAAAAATTACAGCACTAAAGAAACTTATCAAACTTCTAAAGAATATTATTTAAAAGTGTTGAAAAAGGAAAAAATAAACTTAAATTCAAGTAAAGATAAACTTAACATTTTTGACCAACAACTTGAAAAGCTATTAGCGGTAACTTACCGATTTTTTAATCCATTTTTTGCAGCAGACGATGTACCAACAACGTATAAAAACGAATATTCAAACAAGAATATTGATGATGAGTTTGACGAAAAAATACAACGTCAAATTCCTAGATGGTTGCAGGTGGTTATTGACTTTTTTGAAAAAATTTATAGGATATTGTTCCCTACTAAAAAACTTTGCTCATTGGTAAATCTCATCAAGAAATTTAGTGTGACTAATAATTCCAACAACTTTTCACTCCTAAAAATTTTGACTAATTTCTTCACCTTAAATTCATCTCCTTAAAATTTCAATTCGTACTTTTGCAATGATGTACAAGTATTTAATAAAACCTTTTTTATTCTTGTTTCAACCCGAAAAGGTGCACTATTTCATTACTGACTTATTAACATTTTTCTCTGCTATTCCTGGGTTTTCATTTTTATTGAGAAGTTGTTATGTTTATGAACATCCCCATTTAGAACGAAAACTTTTTGGATTAACATTTAAAAATCCTGTTGGTTTAGCTGCTGGATTCGATAAAGATGCACGTTGGTTTAACGAATTAGCCAACTTTGGGTTTGGTTTTATAGAAATAGGAACATTAACTCCAAAAGCACAAATAGGCAACCCAAAACCACGCTTGTTTAGAATTACAAAAGATGAAGGATTGATTAACCGAATGGGATTTAACAATTTGGGAGTTGAAGATGCAGTGAAGCGATTAAAAAATAGAAAAACAAATCTCATTATCGGTGGAAACATTGGTAAAAATACAGCTACTCCAAACGATGATGCATTTGCTGATTATCTTTTCGATTTTAAAATTTTACACGATTATGTTGATTATTTTGTGGTGAATGTAAGTTGTCCGAATGTGAAAGATTTAACCAAATTGCAAGATACTCCTTTCCTACTCGCTTTATTAGGTGAACTAAAACGAATCAACACCACTCATCAACACCCAAAACCTATTTTACTTAAAATTGCACCAGATTTAAACAACAGTCAATTGGATGAAATTATTGAATTGGTTGCTCAAACAAAAATTGATGGTATTATTGCTACCAACACTACTACTTCCAGAGAAAATTTAAAAACGGATAAAAAAACCATCGAAGCAATAGCCAATGGAGGTTTAAGTGGTTTGCCATTAAAAAACCGTTCGACAGATGTTATCCGATATTTGGCAGAAAAATCAAACAAAGCATTTCCAATTATAGGAGTTGGAGGAATTCAGTCGCCAGAGGATGCTTTAGAAAAATTAAATGCTGGAGCAGATTTAATACAAATTTATACAGGTTTTATTTATGAAGGACCAGTTTTGGTAAAGAAAATAAATAAAGCAATTGTAGAAAAAAATAAAAAATATCCGCAAAGAATTTGGAGAATTCACAAAAAAAAGAGTTGAATTTTTGAATTATTAAGAAAAGAAATAACATTCTTTGTACTATCTTTGTGTGCTTTGCGGTTAAATAATTAAAGAATAGTTAATAATTTTCTAATCCAAAATTAAAAAACAAGATAACCATGAATTATCCAAAAAAAGTAACCATTGGTGATATTACCGTTAGAGATGGTTTTCAACACGAAGAAAAGTTTATTCCAACTGAAGCTAAACTATGGGTGTTAGAACAACTTATTTTAGCTGGGGTGAAGCATTTAGAAGTCACTAATTTTGGAAACCCAAAAGGAATGCCGCAATTTAAAGATGCCGATTTATTGTTTAAAGGAATTAGAACCAGTAAAAATGTTCAACATTTGTTAAGTGGAGTTAGTTTAACAGCGGTTACTATTCGTGAGAGAGCAGTTGAAAGGGCAATACAAGCTAAGTTAGAGGGATATGGACCCGATCGAATTTTATTTATGGTTTCTACTTCCGAAACACATCACATTAAAAATTCTGGATTATCGCTAGCTGATTATTGGAAAATGTGCGAAAAGTACATTCCTATGGCTCATGCTGCTGGAATGAAGGTGAATGGAACTGTAAGCACCATTTGGGGTTGTCCAATGGAAGGACCAACAGAGATGAAAAAAGCTGTAGAATTTGCAGAACGATGGTTAGCCATTGGTGCAAACGATGTAGAACATGCCGATCATGATGGTTCTGCTGCACCAAATAGAGTGTATGATTATTTTTCAATGTTGTTAGATAGGGTACAAAATCCACAAAAGCACATCGCTCATTTTCATGTAACCAGAGGATGGGGAACAGCCAATGTGTTGGCTGCATTACAAGCAGGAATGACCAATTTTGAATCAGCTTTAGGAGGTTTAGGTGGTCAGCCGGCTAATTTTGTTGATGGAAGCCCTGTTTCTGGAACAGGAGCTTATTATTACAAAGATGCTAGTGCTGTTGGGTTGGTTCAAACAGAAGACATGGTAGTGATGATGGACGAAATGGGAATTGATACTGGACTAGATATTGATAAAATATTAGAAACAGGCAAAATGGTGGAACGAATTGTTGGAAGACAACTTCGCTCAGAAACTTTAAGAAATGGTAGAATACCAAAAAGTTTAAGTGGAAAAAAAGATAAAATATCCACTCCCGAAAAAACTTTAATCATTTAACAATGGGAAAAAAGATAGATTTAACTGCTGTAAGAAAACTAAAGCTAGTAGAGTGTCCAAGAGATGCCATGCAAGGAATTATTCCCTTCATCCCTACAGCAAAAAAAGCAAAATACATTAATACGTTATTAAAAGTTGGGTTTGACACCATCGATTTTGGAAGTTTTGTTTCTCCAAAAGCAATTCCTCAATTAAAAGATTCAGAAGAAGTTTTAGCACTACTGGACATGAGCCAGACCACCACTAAGTTATTGGCTGTAATTGGTAATGTAAGAGGTGCAACTACTGGAGCTCAGTACCCAGAAATTTCTTATTTTGGTTTTCCTTATTCTGTTTCGGAAACTTTTTTGAATAGAAACCTCAATTCTAGTATTGAAAAATCTACCACCGCCATAAAAGATATTTTGGAGATTTGTGACCAAAATAAAAAAGAACTAGTGGTTTATATTTCTATGGGATTTGGAAATCCTTATGGCGATGAGTTTAATGTTGATATCGTATGCGAACAAGTAGAACAATTGTACCAAATGGGTGTTCGTATCATTCCATTATCCGATACCATTGGTTGTTCAAACCCACAACTAATAGCTGATTTATATTCCACATTAATTCCACGATACCCTGAAATAGAATTTGCCTTCCATTTACACACTTCAGTGGTGCATTGGTACGGAAAAGTTAATGCAGCTTATCAAAATGGTTGTAGAAGGTTTGATACCGTTATCAATGGTTTAGGTGGATGTCCTAATGCACTTGTTGGTCAACTAGTTGGTAATTTACGAACAAGTAATATGTTAGAATACTTAGAATCGATTGGAATTGAAACTAACATTAATGAAGAAGCTTTTTTACACTCCTACATGCAAGCGTTAAAAACATTTCCTACCGCTAAACTAACTAAATAAAAAATAGATAAATGATTGTAACAGAATTTAGTGAGACCTGTCAACTTTATACCGATTTTCAAATTTGGGAAATAGAAAATATAGATGCCTTTTTTAAAGGAAATGAAATATTAGCAACTATTTTTTATGATCATTATAAATTTGATGTAAAGGAATTAACCGAAAGAAGAAAAGAAATTGAAGACAGTGATATGGATATCATCACTAAACTGCTAAGTTTTGTCGATAATAAGTCATTTTTCATTTTCACACTACATAATGAAAACCATTTAGAATTGGTTAAAATGCAGCAACTAAAAATAATGAATTTTGGTGTTAACATTGGGGAAGTGAAAGGCGATTGTGTTTATGTAGTAATTATGGATAAGAAGATGTAAACTCTATTTTTCTTCAGTTTCGATTAATCGGACGAATTACTTTTTTTTAAAAATTGTTAATAATAACTTCCTTAAAATAAATCTTAGTTTCCATTTATTTATAAATTTGTAGCGTTATTGGTTTTCGAATTTAAAGTTCGAAATTAATAGGGAATTAGGTGAAAATCCTAAACTGTACCCGCAGCTGTAAGCTCTGCACGTTTTTACACTAAGTCACTGACTAATCCTCGGGAAGACGTAAAAATATGGAGCGAGTCAGAAGACCTGCCTTTAACAGAAGTTATTTATCGATAACTAACTGTTTTTAGTTATTTCATAAATTCTTCACAGCTTTCGGGAAAAAAGGCAATATAGTTATACCTCATGCTAACTACCTTGTTGAACTCCCGGTTTATTAATTTATTAACTAATTAAAATTTAAACCGATGAAAAAAAATTACAAAATGGCAACTTTTGCTTGCCTTGGATTACTATTATCCACACAAAATAGTAACGCACAAACTGCGAGCTTTGAAAATCTAACCTTACCAGCCGAATCGTATTGGGATGGTTCTGATTTAAGTGGAACACACAACAATGGCACTTTTTATTCGGAGTTTGTTACAGGAGATTTTACATTTCCAAATGTTTTTGATACCACTTTTGGAATGCCAGGTTACTGGTTAGAAGGCTTTGCCTACTCTAATAAAACCGATTCAGTTACTTCAGGTTTTGGCAACCTCTATAGTGCAAGAGCAGGAAGCGGTGCAAATGGAACAACCAATTATGCAGTTTCAACCAATAATTCGTATCTAAAAATAAATAATACAGGTGGTTATAATTTTTTACAAATTGGCATCACCAACTCTGCCTACGCCTATTATAGTATGAAAGATGGAGATGCTTTTGCCAAAAAATTTGGTGGTGCATCTGGTAACGACCCCGATTGGTTTAAAGTAACCATTAAAGCATATTCTAATGGAAATTATCAAGACAGTACAGATTTCTTTTTAGCCGACTTTCGTTTCGGGAATAATGCTCAAGACTACATCCTTAAAGATTGGGGATATGCAGGAATAACTACTTCTAATCCTATTGATAGTGTCTATTTCGAATTAAGTTCTTCTGACAATGGTACATGGGGCATGAATACTCCTGCATTTTTTGCTTTAGATGAACTTGAACTAAATACTGTTGGTATTGCTGAAACTAATTTAATTAATTTTAAGTTGTATCCCAATCCAGCTGCTACTTTTTTAAACATAAAAAATACAGCAATAATTGAAAGTGTTATCATTTCAGATATAAATGGAAGATTAGTTAAAAATAGTTTTACCAATACCAAGGAAATAAAGATAGATGTAGCCGATTTGAAAGCTGGTGTTTATTTTATTCAGGTATTTTCAAAGGGAATTCCACAAACACAGAAATTTATAAAAGAGTAGAAATAATATAACTACAACAAGGGGTTAAAACCCCTTGTTGAAAATAAAAAATCATGAAACGACTACTTCTAATTCTAATATTTTTTAACTTATTATTCTTCAGCACTATTTTCGCTCAGGGTCCATACCCTCCACCAGTTGGACAAGCAGGTTCTACAGCCATTTACAAAGATTCTTCAATCATAGTATCATGGGCTACTAATGCCATTATAGAAAGAGGTTGGCAAGACATTTCTGATACTTCTTTAGGTAAAGTTACTGCCGGAAACGATACTTCTGCTACTGGCAAATCAGGCGTAAACGGCGTAGTTAGCCTAGGTGATGGAGGTTTTGCTATTTTAACTTTTGATGGGAAAATTCAGGATGGTGTTGGTGCTGATTTTGCAGTTTTTGAAAATTCATTTAATGGCTTATTTTTAGAGTTAGCTTTTGTGGAAGTAAGTTCGGATGGAGTTAATTTTTTTCGATTTGATGCAGTTTCTTTAACCGATACCACCGCTCAAATTGGAACTTTCGGAAATTTAGACGCTACTAATCTGAATAATTTTGCAGGAAAATACATTGCTCAATATGGAACTCCGTTCGATTTAAACGAATTGGCTGGAACACCAGGATTAGATGTAAATAACATCACTCACATTAAAATAATTGATGTTGTAGGTTCGATAACAGAGCCTTTCTATACCATCGACTCACAAAATAATATCGTAAATGAACCTTGGTCCACTCCTTTTCCTACTGGTGGTTTTGATTTAGATGCAGTTGGTGTTATTAATTTTACTCTTACATCCATTAAAGATTTTAAGACAGCCTTCAATATTAAAAGTTATCCAAATCCTGCTCAACATAGCATTTATTTTGATTTTGCTGCATCATCTAACTATTCTTATCAATTACTTAATTTGAATGGTGAAGTATTGTTTAATGGCATCTTAACCAATAAATTGGATATTAGTCATTTAAAAGCTGGAATCTATTTTATTAAAATTCAATCGGACAACAACACTATTGTTAAAAAAATTATTAAACAATAAGTTTTGAAAGTAATTTACACCATATTCCTATTCATCATAGCACCAACTGCTTTTTCTCAACCATTGATAGATACCATTAACTTTAAACCTGTTGAAATCATTGACAATAAAATTCCTGCTTCCTTTAAAATTAGCTCTTTTGATTCGGTTAGTTTACAACAATCAGCGAATTTATCCGATTTAATTACTACTAATTCTAGTGTTTTTATAAAATCGTATGGTTTAGGTTCTTTGTCATCCATTTCATTTAGAGGTACTGGAGCTTCTCATACGAAAGTATTATGGAATGGTGTAGCTCTTAATTCACCCATGAATGGACAAATTGATTTTTCGCTCTACCCTACTCTTTTTTTTGATAATGCTGAATTGCATTATGGTGCTAGTGGTTTGATTGATGGAGATGGTGCTTTGGGTGGAAGTGTTGTGTTAAATAATCAAGAACAATTTAATAAGCAAACTAAAATCACATTAAATCAAATCGTTGGGAGTTTTGGAACTTATACTACGGGGTTCAAATTGAAGACCGGAAATGCCTTATGGTTTTATGAAACTCAGCTTTATGGTAAAAAAGCTCAAAATAATTATAGTTACACCAATATTACTCTTAAAAACAACCCTACCGAAAACCTAGAAAATGCCGTTGTTAACCAATATGGTATTCAGCAAGCCATTTATCGAAAATTTAAAAATAGCACACTTGGAACAAGAATTTGGTATTTTAATAGCGATAGAGAATTGCCTTCTAATTTAACTAGGTCAGAATTAACCAACGAAAACCAACAAGATGAATCTTATCGAGCATTAATTGAATGGAAAGGTTTGGCAACTAAATTTCAATATAAAATCTCCTCAGCATTCGTAAAAGAATTATTAATTTATGAAAATAATGCAGCATCAATGTATTCAAAAAATAATTCTTATATATTTGATAATAATATAAATACATCTATTTATTTTGACTATAAGTTTAAGTTTACAAATAACTTGAACATCAATTATGAAATAGCAAATACTGATAGTTATGCACAAGAATACAACAGACTAAATGCAAGCTGGTTATTAGGAATTAATAAAATTTTTAACAGTTTATCTATAGATATTTTTAATAGAACAATGATGGTAGGAGAAACTTTTAAGAATCTTGCTCCTGGTGTTGGTTCACAACTTAAACTCTTTAAAAAAGAAGATTTTTTTGTGAAAGCAAATGCTGGCATCAACTACCACTATCCTACTTTTAACGACTTGTATTGGAATCCTGGAGGAAATGAAAACCTAAAACCAGAATATGCTAAAATGTTGGAAGGTGGATTATGTTATGCTAAATCAATAAATCAGTTCACTTTAAATACAGAAATTACAACTTTTTATTCTTATGTAAAAGATTGGATAATTTGGTTGCCAACATTTGGTAATTATTGGAGTCCAACCAATTTAAAAGAAGTAGAAAATAAAGGAATCGAATTCGCTTTAAATTTATCTACTCATCTTAAAAAATTGAATTTTATGGGAAAAATAAATTATGCCTACACAGAATCTACGAATATGAATGCTGCAAGCGATTTTGACAATTCGGTTAATAAACAATTAATTTACGTTCCCTATCATAAATTGAGTAGTACTTTACAGTTGAAATACAAATCGTTACAATTGATATACACCTACAATTATACTGGTGAACTTTTTATTACAACTGATAATAACTGGTATTTACCGGCAATTTTTATTTCCGATATTTCTATATCCAATCAATTTATCGTTCAGCCAACATGGAGTATTTCAGGTTCCTTTAGCGTGAATAACATTATCAATCAAGAATACCAATCTGTTGCTAATCGACCAATGCCTGGAAGAAACTATTTACTGAGTGTATTCATTAATTTTACTAAACCATGAGTCGATTATTAATAGCCTTTTTAGTAGTTTTTTTCTTTTCTTCATGCAAAAAGGATAAAATTGGACCTCAATGTATTTCTTGCGAAGAAAATCCTATCAATACTACTAGTAATACCGATGTGTTGATTGTTAACGAAGGAAATTTCGGATGGGGAAATGCTTCTTTATCCGTGTATAACAAATCAAGCAACCAAGTTTCACAAAATGTTTACTAACAGCAAAACAATGGGTTACCTTTAGGTGATGTTGCTCAATCGATATATCAGTTAAATGGTAAGGGTTATGTTGTTCTTAATAACTCTTCTAAAATTGAAGTGATTAATATGTCTAATTTTAGCTCAACTGCAACAATTATTGGATTTAATTCTCCACGTTTTTTTTTACCAATAAACAATGCAAAAGCTTATGTAACAGATTTGTATTCCAATTCCATTCAAATTGTTAATTTAACTACCAATACTATTTATGGAAACATTGCTGTTAGTGGTTGGACAGAAGAATTGCTTATTTATAACGATACCGTTTATGTGTGTGATGTTACCAACAATCAACTCTTAATCATCAATCCTCAAAACGATCAGTTAGTAGGTACTATTCCGATTGGCGAAAACCCGAATAGCTTAGTTATTGATAAAAATAACAAAATATGGATTTTATGTGATGGAGGCATGAGTTCCAGCAATCCTCAATTGATACAATATAACCCAGCTAATCGAACAATTGAACAAACTTTTATTTTTCCAATTATTTCTCAATCCCCAAACCACCTTAAAATTAATGCAAATGGAGGTGTACTTTATTTTTTAAATGATGGCGTTTATCAGTTTAACATTACCGATAGCAATTTGCCTAATTCTCCAATCATATCAAGCAACAGTAATCTGTTTTATGGATTAGGGATTGATCCAGCTAACAATGACATTTATGTTGCCGATGCTATTGACTATGTTCAAAATGGAATTGTGTTTAGATACAATTCTTCTGGAGGGTTAATTCATCAATTTAACGCCGGGTTAATTCCAAATGGTTTTTTGTTTGTCCAATAAATAACAAATATAGTGGTCGGTTGTTTTAAAATTAATTGGTTAGCACATCCATTTAGTAAATGTAATTTATTTTAAGAACTATCCAATTTATCTCTTGGGCTTTTAATTTTAGTTCTACTTTTTTCGTTTACTTTTGAAACGTGAAAACAAAAAAACAACACCTAACTGTAAAAAATCGTTTGCATTCCCGAAACAAACACCGCGAACGTTACGATTTTAAGGTATTAATTAATTGTTGTCCTGCATTAGCAAAATTTGTAAAGCTAAACGACT